>LJXT01000101.1 GCA_001314815.1 Algoriphagus marincola HL-49 | reverse complement strand
CGGGGCAGGAGGAGAGGGGATTCCTTCTTTTCGGGTGACGATGAAGGGCTACAACTTCGACGAACTGGAGCGACAGGCAGAGATTTTGGCAGAAAAGCTGCTGAAGCATAAACGGATTCAGGAGGTTAATACAAATGAGAGACTGGGTTGGGGAGAGCAGAAAACTGAGGAATACGTGCTTCGTCTGGATCAAAATCAAATCGCCCTCGGAGAGACCAACCAATTCGAGCTGATCAATACCATGCTGGATCTGAGCAAGCCGCAGGGGCCAAGCGGTTCGCTGACGCTGGAAGAGAAAAATTATGGGATGGTCATTCGTGAAGCCAAATCCAATGATTTCAGCAAGTTTGACTTGGAGCAAAAAGGCCTAGTCGGAGGAGCTGAGCGGATTTTTAAGATTTCGGATTTTGGGACGCTCACCAAGGAGACGACGACCAATGCGCTAAACAAAGAAGATCGGCAATACATCCGGGCAGTGGCGTTTGAGTACATGGGATCGGCCAAATTCGGAAATGAATACTTGGATGAAGTGCTCGATGAGATGAAGCAGACTATGCCGATTGGCTACACGGCCGAAAAGCGGACCTGGTCATTCAGCTATGAAAAAGCCAAGCGACAGTATTCCTTGTTGGCATTTTTGATTGTGGGGATTTTTATGATTTGTGCGGTACTCTTTGAGAATCTCAAGCAGCCGGTGTATATCATTGCTATTATTCCCATCAGTTTTATCGGGTTGTTTTTGATCTTCTCGCTCTTTGATTTCTATTTTGATCAGGGAGGCTATGCGGCCTTTGTGATGCTGGGTGGTTTGGCGGTGAATGCCGGGATCTTTATTGTCAATGACCTGAACAACAGAACGACAGGGGCCTATAATCGCAATGTGCTCAAATCAGTTGCCGGAAAAGCCATTCCGATTTTACTGACCATTTTATCTACTTGCTTTGGCTTGATTCCCTTTATCATGGAAGGGCAAAATGAGATTTTCTGGTTTTCACTCGCGATTGGTACCATCGGGGGCTTGGTTTTCAGTATGCTGGGAGTATTCTGGGCTTTGCCGGTTTTCCTTTGGAAAAAGGAGAAAGTAGCACTTCCTAATGAGGTCCAAGTCAAGGAGACAAAGGTCAAGAAAAAGCGGAGTTGGAAGTTTTGGAGGAGGGGAAAATAACTTAATCCTGCTCATTGAATGCTATCATCAGAATCCAATATAATTCAAGAATTATGAGATGGACCAAATCTTTATATCTAATTGTTTTATTGGGCTTTTTGGCTTGTAATTCTTCTAAAAACGACCCAAATCAAGTCAAGACCATTCAGCTAGTTAATATTCCTATTCAAGAAGATAAACTGTTGATCGATCAGGCAATTCTATTGGGTTCGGATACACTAGAATTGCTGGGAAGTGAACTGAGGACAGTATTTTCAAAACATGGTTTTTTTGTTTCCAATTACAACGGACCAAAAGCGATTCATCACTTTTCACCCCAAGGAGAGCATCTAGGTAGAATCACAGAAGTGGGCGAGGCTCCGGGTCAGGTTTTACGCTTTGAGGAGTTTCGAATTCACGGAGATACATTGATTGCAAATACAGGAAAAGGGGATCATATCGATTTGAATTTCTTTTATATTCCTGATCATAGACTAGTTAAAACCATTGAAACAGAAGCCTCTGCCTTTTCTTTTTATCCTAATGAAGATGGTAGCTTTTGGTTGTATTCGGGGTTGAACAAAGCCGTGGGTGATTATCGACTACAGCGTGTCGATCAGATGGGTAAAGTTATTGAAAAGCGATTGTTTAATGATTTCAATGACGCATTGATTCCCTTTGCCGAAAATTCATTTTTTGAAGGTGGAAAAAGACTTTTGTTTCGTGAACCGCTTTTTCCCGAGATTTATGAGGTGCAGAGTGATTCCTTGAAGCTAGCCTATAAAATTGACTTTGGCAGCTATTCCGTACCAAACGAAATATGGGAGATAGAAGATCCATTTCAGCTTTTTGAGCAACTGAATAAAAATGGTTTTGCGGATACGTATTCAATTTTCGAAAACGAGAAGTTTTTCCTTGCAGATATAGTTTTACAGCGCGAAGGAGACTATCGAAAGGAGCTTTTAATTATTGACCGAGTAAGCGGGGAAAGCCGAAAAATAGAAATCACCCAAGACAATTTTCCAGAATACTATTCCCCTTTTGCTTTGGTTGGAAGCCATGTACTATTCATTGCTTATGCACCGGCTTTGATTCAGCGCATAGATGAGTTGAATGTGACCGAGGAAGTCCGAGAGCAGTTGAAGGTTTTAGTAGAAGATTCTAATCCGGTAATCCTATATGGCAGGCTTGAAAAATAGTATTTTAATTGCCTCGCTGATTTTGGTCGTAGGCTTGATTTTTGGGTAAATAAAAAAGAGACTCAAGACAATACAGGTAAGGTCATTCGTCATTGTTTGGACTGTAAGTTGTTGTCCCTAGATTCTGGTGTGAATAATTTATTTTTGGTTGAAAACCAGGAGTTCCAAGTAGTGGTTTATAATCGGAATTTAACTTGGGAGCTAGCCACTTTCAATCTAAACTGGGAATCGCTAGGTGAGAAATTTCCCGAAATCAACTTCATTTTTTATTACGGAGGAAAAAGCGAGGAGAAGTTAAAGAATTGGATGAAAGAAAAGCGTTTTTCCTTTCCTGCGATTTTTGACCCTGAGGATTCATTTCGTAAGGGGAATCTTGAAGGAGATATGACTGGCATCGTCCTGAATATCCAAGATGGAAAAGTCATAAGTTTGATGAATCCGAGTTTTGAGGAGGAGTATGAGAATTTTTTAAAGGAATGGATGGATTGATTTAATGAAAAACATCATAGTGAATCAACCCAATAGAAAAGGTCATGTATTGCAAAGGGCTTCTTCGGAAATTATAATCAAATATTCCTTCATCGGGTAGGTAAGAAACATCTCCACGCTGCAGAAAGCGTACAGAATTTCCATCTTGTAGGGTAGCCCGGAATTCCAGCCTTAGAAATTCATCCAAAGGAATCTGAATTCCTCCACCTATCCGATAGGCCAAGGCCCAATCTTCGAAATCTTTACCACTTTCTATGCTTTCCTCCGAAAGGATGGTTTCCCGGATTTTATAGCGTGTGTACAGGTAATTCGCCCCAAACTGTGCTTCGATAAAGGGTGTAAGCTTGGTGTTGACTGATGGCAGGTAACGAATGACTGCCATGCCTGTAGCGAGATTGTTATTTCTCCGTAGTCTCAGTTCGTCCGAAAAACCGGCATATAAATCTGTTCTTCTTTCCAGTTTAGAACCGTAAATCCCATAGCCTAATTCCAATCCTACCTGCAGGGGAGCAGTCTGGAATTCATACAAAAATATCCCCGAGATGGTTGGGAAAAAGAGGGATCCTGTTTCTTGTTTCAACTTGCCCACAGGTACAGAACCGTTGAAATGGCCGCCGGCAAGGAAGAATTGGGCTTTTGCGGTCAAGGCAAGAAAAAGTAAGGGTAAAAAAAGAAGTTTTCTCATAGACTCGAACTTTCCTCTTTTTTACGAAATTATTCTTCCCCTGTTCACTGAAAATGTTAGAAGTCTACTAAGTTTTTTAACTTTTCTCTAAACCTTCCCTCAGGCAAAAATTGCTTTTCCAAATTCGGGGCAAAAGGCACCGGAGTGTCCAAGCTTCCTTCCCGCATCACCGGAGCGTCTAAATATTCAAAGCAATGCTCCGAAATCCATGCGCAAATTTCCGCCCCAATTCCTCCCGTCAGACAATCTTCCTGAAGGAAAATCACCTTTCCGGTCTTTTTTACAGTCGATTTGACTGCTTCCTGATCCCAGGGGAGAAGTGTACGCAAGTCTAAGATATCTGCCGAAAGCCCCAATTCCTCCGTGGCTTTTTTTGCCCAGTGCACCCCCATTCCATAGGTGATGATAGAAACTTGCTCCCCTTCGGAGATTAGTTTTGCTTTCCCGATTTCTACGGTATAGTAGTCATCAGGAATCTCTTCGCTCAAGGACCGATAGAGGGCTTTGTGCTCGAAGTATAAATAGGGGTTTGGATCTTCGATGGCTGCATTCAGCAAGCCCTTGGCGTCGTAAGGGTTGGATGGATAGACGATTTTCAAGCCGGGAGTGTGGAAAAACCAAGCCTCGTTGGATTGGGAATGGAAAGGTCCGGCGGCTACCCCTGCACCGGTAGGCATGCGGATGACCAAGTCTGCTTTTTGTCCCCAGCGGTAGTGGATTTTTGCGAGGTTATTGACGATCTGATTGAAACCTACGGAAACAAAATCAGCGAACTGCATCTCGACCATGGCTTTGTAGCCCTTCACCGATAGTCCCAAACCAGTACCGATGATTGCACTTTCGCAAAGTGGGGTATTTCGTACTCGGTCTGCGCCAAATTCCTTGACAAATCCATCGGTAATTTTGAAGACCCCGCCATATTCGGCGATATCCTGTCCCATCAGGACGAGCTTTGGGAATTTCTCCATCGATTGCCGAAGTCCGTCACTGATGGCATCGACAAATCGCTTTTCGCAATTTTGTCCATAACTGGGTTTAACCACTTCTTGGTCAAAAGGCGCATAGACATCTGCCAGTTCTTCCGCTAGATCGGGTAAAATAGCTTCTTCTGCAAAGGCGATTTCCCAAGCCTCCGTGATGGCCTTTCGGACTTTATGATTGATTAGCTCCTTATTTTTCTCATCCAGCACCCCGAGGCTTTCGAGGTACAATTCGTAATTCTCTACGGGGTCAAGTTTGGACCACTCCTCCATGACTTGCTTAGGGACATACTTGGTTCCGGAAGCTTCTTCATGACCCCGCATCCGAAAGGTGATCGCTTCCACGAGGACTGGGCGAGGATTTTTTCGGATATCTTTCGCAAGGTCGCTGATCGTCTGATAGACATCGAGGATATTATTACCTTCGACTCGGACCGTCTCCATTCCGTAGCCGGGTCCCTTGTCTGTAAAATTTTTGAAAGCAAATTGTTCTTGATTCGGTGTGGAAAGCCCATATCCATTGTGTTCGATCACAAAGATGACAGGCAACTTCCAAACCGCTGCCACATTGAGCCCTTCATGGAAATCTCCCTCCGAACTCGCCCCATCCCCCGAAAAAACCAGCGTGACTTTCTTTTCTTTTGAGAGCTGATTTGCCAAGGCAACACCATCCGCAATGGCAAGCTGGGGACCCAAATGGGAGATCATCCCCACGATGTGATGCTCTACCGATCCAAAGTGAAAAGATCGATCCCGTCCTTTGGTAAAGCCCGACTTTTTTCCCTGAAACTGGGCAAAAAGTTTGGTGAGTGGGATTTTTCTTCCGGTGAAAATCCCCAAGTTCCGGTGCATGGGTAGGATAAACTCGTCCTTCATCAATGCCTGCACTGCCCCAACCGAGACTGCCTCTTGTCCCCAGCCACTAAACCATTTGGAAATTCTACCCTGTCGAAGAAGAATGAGCATTTTTTCCTCAATTCGTCTCGGAATGATGAGCGCTTCGTAGAGTTCCAAAAGCTTGGTGGTGCTGAGTTTTTTCCGATCAAAATTCAGTTCCTTGCTGGGCGTGGTAGCTATTTCCATAGTGCTTGATTTACCCAACTAAGGTACAAGAAGGGCATAAAATCCCAAGTGATTTTCTATCGAAGATTTAGGAAAAAATAAACCCCGGACAAGCCGGGGTAAAAAGTGTATGCAAGGAGTTAAAAAGTATTTGCTGTACAATTCAAAATTAGGCAAAAGCCTTTCCCTGTCCTTTCCCAAGGCGTTAAGCTTGTTTTATTAAAAATCTAAGGAGATAGCATTTACTTAATATTCAGGAAACGTCCAGCCTATTTAGGGCATTTGTCGTATGGACTTTCGATCTGAATCCAGGCAACTTTGAAATAAAAACCATGAAGAATTTTCAAAAATTACTTTTCGCTTTTTTTGTCATTCTATTGATCTCTTCTTGCGGAGAGGATGAGGATATGAGTCCGGTGGCAGGGGATTGCCCTGCCGGGAAAATTTGTTTCAAGCTGGATGGTACCGATGTTCAGGTAGATGCGGTCTGGTTTGATATCAACGGTCAGCGAACCCGGGTTTATTATGAAAATGGTTCGGGAACTTCCTACGAAAACATTGAGATTGATTTTTATGGAACTGCTCCAGGTTCTTATCCTATAGTCGGGCAAAATTGGTCTTCGGGCGATGCGAGTTTTCAGTATTTCAAAGCGAGCGGTTCAGGGGGGGCAAGTGGAAATTCCGGAACAGTGGAAATCACCGAAGTAGGTAGTACGGTAAGCGGAACATTCAGTGTATCCGGGACTGATGCTCAAGGTAATTCTGTACAAATCACAGATGGAGTCATTAATCAAGTACCGGCTGATTGAACTTTTAAGCCCTAATTCAAAGGCTTCTATCAAGAACTCTAAAGCAGAAAATGTTACTTAATTTATTAATCTTTTGATCGCATAAATGCCGTAGGCATGAGTCACTATTTAGCCAGCCATTTTAATGGCTGGAAGGAAAGAGGAAACGTAAAGGTTTGTAAAATGCCGAAGGCATGGACGATTTTCTCAAAGATTTCGAATAAAAATTTAAGAATCAGAATAGAAAGGTCTGCCAGAGATTCAAACCTCTGGCAGACCTTTCTCTATGATGATCTCAAAATGGATAATAATGTCTAATGCGTTTTTCGGATCAAACCCTACTTGGTTCCGGGTGCTGATACGGTGCCCGATAGGGTCTTCGGAGTTTTGCTGTAGCCTCAGGATCATCGATTACAGTCATTGATTTGGGGTCGTAGCGAAGTGGTCTGCCACCAAGCTCCATGGAGATATTAGCTAGAATACAGGAAGCAGTAGAGATATGACCTTCCTCCACATCAGCGATGGGTCGGGTATTGTTGTCGATTGCCTTGAGCCAATCCTTCATGTGGAGGCGGGTAGCAGGAGCAGCATTTAGCTCGATCCGATCTTCGGTGACATCCTCCGGATACTCCTCTTTTTCATAGACCACATCATAGTGAATGGGTTCTTCCTCATCTCCATAGGGGAAATAATCTGCTTGCATGGTACTTCCGGCTAGCATTCCATTTTCACCATAGATTTTAAAGGCCCAAGGGTATTCCGGATCAACCGGATTGCCCCAGGTACGGTGTTGCCAGACTACGTTGAGTTCAGGAAATTCGAAAATGGCTGTTTGGGTGTCTGCAATATTAGATTTACCATCCTTTTGCACATAAATACCTCCTGTGCCGGTGACCTGAGAAGGCCAGCCCAATTTCAGCATCCAACGAACCGTATCAAGCATGTGCACGCACATGTCCCCGGTGATGCCATTGCCATATTCCATAAAAGTTCTCCACCAACGCGTATGCGGTAGCCCATCGTAAGGGCGAAGCGGTGCAGGACCAGTCCAAAGATCGTAATTAAAGAAATCCGGGACTTCCTGAACTGGAGGATTCCCATTTGCCCGCATGTGGAAATAGCAGCAAACCTCCGCATGGGATATTTTGCCCAGCTTTCCGGTATCGATGATCTCTTGCTTTGCTCGGATCAAGTGAGGAGTGGATTTTCGCTGTGTTCCGATTTGTACTACGCGATTGTATTTACGGGCGGCAGCTAGGATAGCTTCACCTTCGATCACGTCAACCGAGATGGGCTTTTGAAGATAGACATGTGCTCCGGCTTTGAGGGAGTCAATCGCCTGCAAGGCATGCCAGTGGTCCGGTGAGCCGATCAAAACAAGTTCTGGTTTTTCCTTTGCTAGAAGTTCCTGATAATTTTCATAGAGTGGAGGGACTTTGCCGGACTTTTGTCGCTCTGAAACCAGCTTTCCGGCAGCTTCAAGCATATTTTTATCCGGATCGGCCAAGCCTACGACATCAATTTCTGCTACTTGGATCAATCGGAAAAGGTCGGATTTCCCATACCAACCTGCTCCGATTAAGGCTGTTCGGATAGGGCCATCTGGATTTTTGAAGTCCATACCAAATAGACCAAAACTAGCAAGGGTCATGAATGCAGAAGATCCCTTTAGGAATTCGCGGCGATTAAGTTGATTCATAGGTTACAGGGTTTGAAGAGATTGAAAATCAATTTACAAAAAGCAAGGAATACCACAAATGCTGATTGGAGGAGCGGCAGAAGACTATGCCAAAAGATTACAATTAGCTATCTGGCAGAAAGACCTCCACAAGGCCTATACTTTTTCAAAAAATGAGCGACACACAAGAAAAACTTTTTTTTTAACTTTCAAATTTGAAACTTGAGCCTTTCGAATTTTAAATCAAAAAAATGGCTTCAGGATTATTTGCACTTTTGGACGATATCGCCACGCTGATGGATGACGTGGCAGTCATGAGTAAAGTGGCTGCAAAGAAAACAGCAGGGATTTTAGGAGATGACTTGGCAGTGAATGCCGAAAAAGCCTCCGGTTTTTTGCCCGATCGGGAGCTTCCCGTTTTATGGGCGATTACCAAAGGTTCCTTTTTGAACAAGCTGATTATTCTTCCGTTGGCCTTTCTTTTAAGTGCTTTTGTTCCATTGGCAGTGACCATTATTTTGATCATTGGTGGTTTATATTTGGCGTATGAGGGTGCAGATAAAATTTACCATTATTTGGTCCCCTCTCATGAAGATAAGGCTCGGTTGGATGTAGAACTGTCCAAAGAGGAAATATTGGCACTAGAAAAACAGAAGATCAAATCTGCTATTACTACTGATTTTATTCTCTCTGTAGAGATAGTGATTATTGCTTTGGGAACTGTCATCAACGAGTCACTCACGACTCAGATTTTGGTTGTTTCTGTGATTGCTATGTTGGCGACAGTAGGTGTCTATGGAATCGTCGCATTGATCGTGCGAATGGATGAATTGGGTTATAAATTGATAGCACTGAACGATCGGAAAGACAGCTTTTCTGATAAGGTTGGGATACTCCTTGTGAAGGGGTTGCCTTGGGTGGTGCGAGCACTCGGCTTTATTGGTACGATTGCTCTGCTGTTAGTTTCTGGAGGGATTTTTAGACATAATATTGATTTCTTTCACCATCTTTTACCGAATGTGCCTGGGATTTTGAAGGATTTACTGATTGGTTTGGTAGTGGGTATTCTAGTGTTTTTTCCTATTTTGATATTTCAAAAAATCAGAGAAAGCAAAAAAGCCTAAACTTTAATCCCATGAAAATCAACATACTTTCGGTCATTTTTCTGCTTTCAGTTATTGTTTCTTCTTTTGGTCAAAATGGCGAAACTTTTCTGCAGTTTGAAGGAGAAGAGGGTCCCGGAAAAGGAAAGCATGTGGTCTTGGTGGCGGGAGATGATGAGTACCGTTCGGAGGAAAGTATGCCGATGCTTGCGAAGATTCTTTCAGAACGTTTTGGATTTAAGACGACTGTCCTTTTTCCGATTCATCCGGAGACAGGGGATGTAGTACCCAATTATCAAAACAATATCCCTGGATTGGAGCATTTGCAGTCGGCCGATTTGATGATTATGCTGATTCGCTTTCGGGAACTGCCGGATGAGCAAAGCCAATACATTGAAGATTTTCTGATGGCAGGCAAGCCTGTTATTGGTTTGAGGACTTCCACACATGCATTTTTTTACCAAAAGAATAAAGAATCCAAGTTTGCCAAATGGGACTGGATGAGTAAGGCTCCGGGATGGGAGCGGGGCTTTGGTCAGCGGATATTTGGAGAGACCTGGGTCAATCACCACGGCGTCCATGGTAAAGAGGGTACCCGGGGCTTGATTGATGGAGTAGATCAAAATAATGAGCATCCGATTCTTCGTGGTGTCAAAGATATTTGGGGTCCTTCGGATGTCTATGGGATTCGCCATCTTCCTGAGTCAGCCAATGTGTTGGTACAAGGTCAAAGTACCGCTGAGCTTGACCCTAATTCGGAATTGATTTGGGAGAAAGCCCTGATGCCTATCGCTTGGACAAAACCCTACCAACTCGAGGGTGGAAAGCAGGGAATGGCTTTCGCGACGACCATGGGAGCTTCTATGGATTTTCATAGTGAAGGATTGCGAAGGCTTGTAATCAATGCCGCATTTTGGTTGATGGGAATGGAAGAGGCAATTGATCCAGAAATGAATGTGGACTTTGTAGGGACTTATGAACCCACCATGTTTGGCTTTGATACCTTCCGAAAAGGAATGCGGGTGTCGGACTTCAAATAAAATCCCTCAGATCAAAGTAAATTTTCTTTTAGGTTCTGGCATCTTTCCAATTCTGATTATCTGATTTACAGTCAGCTTATCAGTTCTTTTCCATCGGATGCATTTTTAGCAGTTCCTCGGGACTCCAAAATCCTTCCTTGTCTTTCACTTCCTCACGTACTTGCTTGACAAGCTCAGGAGAAATGGGGCTCGCTTGATTCCCAAATGAGTTTCTTACATAGGTCAAAACGGCTGCAACTTCCGTATCATTGAGCATGCCTGCATAAGGGGTCATCGGCACTTGACCCGGGTAGACCCGACCATTAACTTCGATTTCACCGAGAAGTCCGTTTAAGACAATTTTAATCAGGCGCTCAGGACTTCCTGTTACCCAAGGCGTACCTTTGAGTGGAGGGAATTGAGAAGCGGTCAGACCATTACCATCGAGCTGATGACAGGTGGCGCAGAAGCCTTCGCGTGCGTAGATTTCCTTTCCAATGACAAAAAGCTCACGGTCAGACCCAGTCAGGTTGGACTTGATGTCTTCCTCTTTTTTCTCATCAACAGAAAGACCATTGATATGTGCAATAGCCGTTTCTAAAGTTCTTGGAATCCAAGTATTGTCCTGTGGCTGCTTTTCTACCACACTCAAAATATCCACGCCATCTTCTTGAGGAAGCCAGGATGCTGCGGCAATTACCTCCATGCGAACTCTTCCATGTGGATCTGAAGCAGCACTCTTCAATAGGTCTAGTTGATTGCTCACTTGATGCCCGGTGTATCGAAGGACTCTCACAGCCGCGGCTCTAGCCCGATGATCCTTGGAATCCAAGAGCTCTTGAAGTAGGTTTTGATTGACTCGATTGATTCCCCAAGTCACCCAAAGAGCCTCCAAGCGATGATGTTCGTAGTTGGGGTCTTCTGTATCCAACTGGCTAAGCCAATTTTTCACCTCTTGATAT
The DNA here is from genome assembly GCA_001314815.1 of Algoriphagus marincola HL-49. Lineage (GTDB taxonomy): Bacteria > Bacteroidota > Bacteroidia > Cytophagales > Cyclobacteriaceae > Algoriphagus > Algoriphagus marincola_A. The sequence goes on along the minus strand of LJXT01000101.1, from coordinate 4,649 downwards.
ACCTGATCGGCATCCCTTCCTCTGAGCTCTCTTCGTGTTCGGTAGCGTGTTCGGTATTCGGGTAGCTTCAGATTATCAAGAAGCTCGGGGATGCTGGCGCCATCGATTTTGGCAGGCTCTACCAAAGGTCGGGAAGGGTAGGTGACTCGATAAATTCGACCATGTACATGATCTCTCAATGGATCTCGGGCATTATGCTGCATGTGTCCGATCAGGATATTATGCCAATCGACGATGTAAAGTGAGCCGTCAGGTGCAAATTCAAGATCAACCGGGCGGAAATTACGATCTGTAGAACTCACCAAATCCTGTCGGTATTCGGTATGAAAGCCTACGGAATCTTCTACCATTCTGTGCTGCTTGGTTCCCAAGAAACCAATGGTGTTATTCAATAAGACGTCTCCTTGAACTTCCTCCGGAAAATGCCTGCTAGAGACAAATTCCAATCCCGAGGTGGGTCTGACCATTTGTTGCTGTTCGATCAGGTTGGGACCTTTGTAATTGGAGTTTCCATACCGGGGAAGTACCGAACCCGGAAGCATCCAATTGAGATTGGGGCCGGAGGTTTCGAGGTAGAAGTTTTGACCCCAATCGTCGAATGCAATTCCCCAAGGATTAGGAATGGCTACCTGATTGACACGCTCTAATTTATGTCGCTTGGGTTCATAGCGGTAGAAACCGCCATTTGTGGCCCTTACCGGACCGTAGGAGGTTTCGACATTGGTATGTAAAAATACTCCCTCCGCCATGTAAATTGCCCCGGATTCGTCAGTAGAATAGGCAGAAATTGCATGGTGTGTATCATGGTCATCAAATCCCGAAAGAAGAATAGTTCTTTTATCAGCTCGGTCATCTCCATCGGTATCTTCCAGCAATACCAAGTTGGGAAGTTGAGATACATAGACTCCTTCCGCTGCCAGTTCAAAACCTACAGGAAGGTGAAGATCATCAGCAAAAACCGTTTGCTTATCGGCTTTTCCATCCTGATCAGTATCCTCCAAGATGATGAGTTTGTCGGAAGGTTTGGGATCGCCCGGCTTATAATGAGGATAGGAAGGCATGGTAGCTACCCATAGTCTTCCTTTGTTGTCAAAAGAAAGCTGAACGGGATTGGCGAGGTCGGGGAAGTCCTCCTCCGAGGCGAAAAGCTCGATTTTGTAACCTTCAGGCACTTTCAGTTCGGCAAGAGCTGCCTCTCCATATTTGTATTCCAAGCTTCCATTGGCTTTTGGATTGTAGTTGGTCTCTACCTCAGGAAGGTCTCTGGTTTTCACATCTGCTGCAGCCAAATCATAGTTTTCTCCTTTGGTGCTTGCCCAAATGGCAGAATCTCGATTTGCGGTTAGTTGTCTGATTTTTTCCAATTCGTATGGGTAATTATCAGGACCAAAGGGATCATAGCGACGACCGAATACGTGAACTCCATTTGGAATCTTGTAGTCATTGTGCCACATCCAGTTTTTCTCCTGTACAGCTTCATGAATGGACGCAAGTCTCTCAGGACTTTTTTGATCAGTCTGGCCAAAAAGCTGATCAGCCAAAAATTCGGCGAAGCGCTGATATCCTTCTTCGGTCAGCTGAGAGCCGTCGAGTGTTAAGGGGGAAGAAGCATCTGCGTACCAGTTTTTACTAGCCGAAAAAGCATCCACAAACACCAAATCATGCTTTTCTGCAACTTCTTCCATCGCCTGGGTGTAGGCCTCTAGAAATTTATTTTGATCGCTTCCATTAGGCACATCCTTCCAATCAGAAATATCCTCCATGGCGATAGGAGAGACCAAGGCTAGCTGAGGGGAATCAGTGCCATTGTATTTTTGAGACTTAGAATGAAGTACCCAAGCTTCGAGTTCGTCTTTGAAGATTGGAAGCTTTTCCAAGCCTTGGAAGGATTCGCTGAAGCCAAAAAAACCTATTACGATATCGGCTTCCAGTCTAGTCAACCACTGATCGGGCTTTTCGAAAAAGCCCTGTGAGTTGGAGTTGGTGGCATATTCGTCCTGGAATTCTTCTGCTCCTGGAAAGGCCCAAGGATCATTAGTGGCAGATCGCGGTCTGAATCCCGGTGTGTCTCCTGGGTCGGCCATGTTTCGGATGAAAAGTGTGGAATCAGGATAACGAGCATGCATGGTGGTTTCAAACCACCCATACTCCATCATCCGGGAAGCTAAATTCCCCCCAATAAGAGCGATTCGGGTATCTTTTCTCAATTCTAAATGCTTTTGCTCTTGGCATGCAGAGAAAATTGAAACGAGACCTAGAAAAATTAAAAGACGAATTTGATTCATGGGTTTTTAAGGGCTTTTGAGGCAATTTCAGAATTGAAAATATCGCTTTATTTTCAAAAAAGAGATTAAAATAAGCAAGATGCATTCTGTATGAAATAAAATTTTCCGATTTTTTATGTAAACGGTCGTATCATTCGGCTGAAATCTATTTTGCTTTTTTTAAATTTCTTTTTCATTCTGAAAATAAGTTTTCATGCAAAGTTCAATTAAAAGCATCTCGAGTCTTTCATTGCTCGTTTTAGTCCTCTTGGGATTTAGCTGTCAGCAGCCCAAGTCAGAGCGTCAACTCACTGGTAATCCTAAAATTGACAAGTTAAAGCTTCCCGAAGGTTTTGCGGTGGAGCATCTGTATAGTCCTGGCGAAAACGATCAGGGGTCATGGGTAGCTATGACTTTTGATGATAAAGGCCGGATGATCACAGCAGACCAATATGGATTTCTGTACCGCCTGACTATTCCTGAGATAGGTGCTGATTCAGTCAAGCCTCAGGTGGAGAAAATGATAGTGGGAAATGTGGAGGAGCCTCAAGTGGGGATGGGCTATGCGCAAGGACTGCTTTTTGCCTTCAATTCCATCTATGTGATGGTCAATCACGATCCCAATGAGACTTTTTCCAGAGGAACAGGGCTTTACCGTATTCAGGACTTGGATGGAGATGATCAGTATGAGACCGTGACCGAGATCCGGACTTTTACAGGAGAGCCGGGTGAGCATGGACCTCACTCCATGAAATTGACTCCGGATGGAAGCCGGATTGTGCTTTCCGCAGGTAATCATGTGGATGTGCCTGAGATGGATCATTATCGACTTCCAAGGGTATGGGATGAAGACAATTTATTCCCTCTCATCAAAGACCCACGTGGTCATGCCAATAACCGACAGGCTCCCGGCGGTTGGATCGCGACCATTGATCCGGAAGGTAAAGATTGGGAATTGGTCGCGGCAGGCTTTCGGAATGAGTTTGATATAGCCTATAATGAAGTGGGGGATCTTTTTACCTATGATTCAGATATGGAATGGGACTTCGGGATGCCTTGGTATCGGCCTACCCGAATCAATCATGTGACCTCGGGTGCGGAGTTTGGCTGGCGAACGGGAAATGCGAAATGGTCACCCAATTACCCGGACAATTTACCCGCAGTTTTGAATATCGGGCAAGGGTCTCCGACTAATGTCATGTTTGGAACTGAAGCGGCTTTTCCCGCCAACTATCAAAAGGCTTTGTATGCCTTTGATTGGAGTTTTGGGATTATCTATGCGGTTCATCTTACTCCAGAAGGAGCGAGCTACTCCGCCAATGCGGAGGAGTTTATTTCTGGTTCACCACTTCCCCTGACGGATGGAACTATTGGACCTGATGGTGCGATGTATTTTGCTACGGGTGGTAGACGCTTGGAGTCGGATCTTTACCGAGTTTATTACACAGGGAATCCTGATGATGTTTCAGCTTTGACGGTGGAGAAATTGCCCGCTGAAGCCAAGCTGAGACGGGAATTGGAAAGCTTTCACGAAAGAAATCCAGGGCCAGAAGGTCTGGAATTGGCCTGGCAAAATTTAGATCACGAAGACCGCTTTGTTCAGTATGCGGCTCGGATAGCATTGGAGCATCAGCCGTTGGAGTCTTGGAGAGATAAAGTCCCTTCAGAAAAAAATCCAGTCAAGAAAACCCAAGCCAGTTTGGCCTTGGCTCGTCAGGGATCTGGAGGGGATGCGATTGATTTGCTGAATGGCCTGATGGAAATAGATTATTCAGCACTTTCTGAAAAAGAAAAACAGGATTTGCTTCGAACGGTTGAGGTTATTCTGTATCGGTATGATGATGCCGCTGCTCCGGTCAAATCTGATTTGGTAGCCTATCTTTCCCCCAATTTCCCGGCAGATGATAATTTATTAAACCGATCCCTTTCGGTGCTGTTAACGCATTTAGAAGCTCCTGATGCGGTGGAGAAGACTTTGGCATTGCTACAAACAGCCAAAGACGACGCAGACTATCAAAAGACCTTCACTTCTTCTTCTGAATTGGTTTTCAGAAATCCACAGTATGGTTTGGATATCGCAAATATGCTTGCCAATGTGCCTCCAGCTCAGGCTACTTACTATGCGACTGTTTTGGGAGGTGCCGAAAAAGGATGGACTCCAGCGATGCGTGAAGAATATTTTGCCTGGATCAAAAATGCGCTGACGGAATATAAAGGAGGCAGAAGCTATGTGGGGTTTTTGGATCGTGCCAGAAAGATGGCTTTGGCATCGGTAGATCCGTCCGATTTTGAAAAATACGATGAACTTTCTGGTGGAAAATTGCTTTCAGCGAGTGGGAATGATATCATCGAACCGGGGATTCAGCCAGAAGGTCCCGGAAAACG
>LJXT01000100.1 GCA_001314815.1 Algoriphagus marincola HL-49 | reverse complement strand
TACAATGTACGGATGGGTGATCCCGAAACGGAAGCTGTCCTGCCACGTATTGAAAGTGACTTTCTAGATTTACTTTGGGCTATAGGCACTGAAAACTTGAAAGACTATAGCTTAGAGATTTCGCCTGACTATGCTACCACGGTAGTGATGGTAAGCGGTGGATATCCGGGAAGCTATCAAAAAGGGCATCCAATTAGCCTTCCCGATGATGCTCAGAATGCAATTATTTTCCATGCCGGTACAGGTAGGAAAGAAACTGGTGAACTGACCAATCAAGGTGGAAGAGTCATTGCTGTCACGGGAAGAGGAAAAGATTTAGACGAATCCCTTCAAAACACCTTCCAAACGGTCAATAAGATCTCATGGAAGGATCAATACTTCAGAAAAGATATCGGGCAGGATATCTTAAAATTGATCAATTAAACCCAAAACTAATCGGAGTTTAAAGGCTCTGTATACATATATGTCAGGATGTAGTAGCTGCTCCACCTCCTCAGGAGGTACCGGCGGCTGTCAAAATAACGGCAGCTGCGGCACGAGCGATTGTAATAAGATGAATTCTTTCGACTGGCTTGCCCACATGGGTATCCCGACCGTCGATAATTTTGATATAGTTGAGGTAAAGTTCAAAGGTGGTAGAAAGGAGTACTTTCGAAACGTGGATTACCTCGATCTTCACACCGGCGACCCGGTAGTCGTGGATGTCCCGAGTGGACACCACATTGGCTATGTGTCCCTACAAGGTGAACTGGTACGGCTTCAAATGCAAAAAAGGAAGATTCGGGACGATGACAACATCACCCGAATCTATCGAGTTGCCAATGAAAATGACATCGAGAAATGGGAAGAAGCCAAAAATAGGGAGGTTCCCTCTCTCTATCGGTGCCGACAAATCATCCAAGAACTAGGCTTGAAAATGAAACTCTCCGATGTTGAGTTTCAGGCAGACAACAGCAAGGCTACTTTCTATTATTCCGCAGACGAGCGGGTTGATTTTAGAGAGTTGATCAAATTGCTGGCTGGAGAATTCAAAATCCGGGTAGAAATGCGCCAAATCAGCCTTCGACAAGAAGCCGGAAGACTAGGTGGCATCGGGGTTTGTGGTCGGGAGCTTTGTTGCTCGACTTGGTTGGTTGATTTCAAAAATGTAAGTACCTCAGCTGCTAGGTATCAGCGATTAAGTTTGAACCCAGCCAAATTAAGCGGACAATGTGGCCGCTTGAAATGCTGCCTCAACTATGAGCTCGACACCTACATTGAAGCTATCAAACACATCCCAAATGTAGAACGTCCGCTACAGACCGAACAAGGTCCTGCCAAGTTGCAGAAGACGGATATTTTCCGGAGAATGATGTGGTTTAGCTACAATAATGATAATGATTGGCACAGTATCACCTGTGATCGGGTAAATGAGATTTTGGAATTAAATGATCAGGGTAAAAAAGTTTTTAATCTTCAGGTAAATGAATCCACAGAACTCGAGGATATGGCTGCTCAAAGCACCTTAGAACTTGAACTTTTGGATAAGAAATTCACCAAAAAGAAGAAAAAGAAGAAAAATCGTAACCGTCCAAGAAATCCAAATCAATCAGGTAACGCTACGAACCCTCAAAAGGAAACTTCCAAACCTCAGAATACTCCTCAAAATAAAGGGAATCAACCTGGTGGACAAGCTGGACAAGGTCGAAGAAAAAATCCTAGGAGAAAGCCAAAACCGAGACCGGATAATAACAATCAAGCGAATACTGCTCCAAAAGCTCAGCAAAAATCACCTGAGAATGGTGGAAATAGCGGGAATTCTAAGCGAAAGTTCCCACCTAGGAGAAATCAAAAGCCAAATGATAAAGGTAACAACAATGAGTAACCGCATCATTGCTGGGCTAATTCTTCTTTTGGCTTTTACATCTTGCGTGGATGAGAGGGTCTATGAGGATTTTCAAAAGCTACCCAGCCAAGGATGGTCTGCACAGGACAGTTTGATTTTTGAAATTGGTGAGTTGCCTGAAAGCTTTGGGCCAAATCTAATCGGAGTCAGGTTTAAGGAGGATTATCCCTACGCCAATATTTACGTCAGATTGATCACTCAAGACTCTTCCTTACAGACTTTGGAGAATCAATTGATCAATCTAACGCTATTTGACATAGATGGAGAACCGATGGGTGAAGGCTTTGGAAGTACTTATACCCTTTACGACACCCTTCCTTTCAAAATCCAGTCAGGGACAAATCAAGTCATTCTTCTTCAGTATATGCGTGAAGCAGAACTCAAAGGAATAGAAGCTATTGGACTGAAGATCTTAAAGTAAAATTTAAGATCTCATTTTTTTGTAGGCATTGATTAGTCCATTTGTCGAACCATCATGTGAGCTCACCTCTGCATCGGATTGTAATTCCGGCAAAATGCTACTGGCCAAAACTTTTCCAAGCTCTACCCCCCATTGATCAAAACTGAAGATATTCCAAATGACACCCTGAACGAAAATCTTATGCTCATACATGGCAATGAGCATTCCTAGATTGTAGGGCGTGATTTTCTTGACCAAGATCGAATTGGTAGGTCTATTTCCTTCGAAAACCCGATGTGCTGCCACCCTGTCAATTTCCTCCACTGATTTGCCAGCTTTATTCATTTCTGACCGGACTTGCTCCAATGACTTTCCATTCATCAATGCCTCCGTTTGTGCAAAAAAGTTGGAAAGGAGCTTCACATGATGATCACCGATCGGATTGTGTGAAATCGCAGGGGCAATAAAATCACAAGGAATCAGGTGCGTTCCCTGATGAATGAGCTGATAGAAAGCATGCTGACCATTGGTCCCAGGCTCTCCCCAAATGATAGGCCCTGTCGAATAGGATACGCGCTCTCCATCTCTTGTGACATATTTGCCGTTGCTCTCCATGTTTCCTTGCTGGAAATAGGCAGCAAAACGATGTAAATACTGATCATAAGGCAAAATCGCTTCCGAAGTGGCCCCAAGGAAATTTGTATTCCAAATCCCAATCATCGCCAAAATCACCGGAATATTTCGATCAAACATGGAGTGACGGAAATGCTCATCCATGCTATGGGCCCCCGCTAAAAGCTTTTCAAAGTTGTCAAAGCCTATCGCACAGGCAATCGGCAAACCAATGGCGGACCAAAGTGAGTACCTACCTCCTACCCAATCCCAAAACTCAAACATGTTTTCAGGATCAATTCCAAAGGCCTCTACGCCTTTTTGATTGGTAGAAAGAGCCACAAAATGTTTTGCTACAGCTTTCTCATCCTTTGCATGTTCTAGAAACCAATTCCGTGCAGTATGAGCATTGGTCATGGTCTCCTGTGTAGTGAAGGTCTTTGAAGCGATGAAAAAGAGGGTAGTCTCAGGATCTACTTTGCGAAGCGTCTCTGCGATATGAGTACCATCAACATTGGAAACGAAAAAGATTTCAAGGTTTTCGGATTGGTAGGGCTTCAAAGCCTCCGTCACCATGACAGGACCAAGGTCTGAGCCACCGATTCCGATATTTACCAGGCTTTTGATAGGTTTGCCGGTATAGCCCAACCACTCTCCTTTTTGGATTTTAGTGGAAAAGGCTTTCATCTTCTCTAAGACACGGTTGATTTCCGGCATCACATCTTCTCCATCAACATAGACTGGATTACCTTTTTGATTTCTAAGGGCAGTGTGGAGTACAGCCCTGCCCTCGGTACCATTGATGGCCTCGCCGGTAAACATGGACTCAATCGCCTTGTGTAATTCACACTCCCGGGCCAAGTCTAAAAGCGTATCAAAAATCTCCTTATTCAGTCGATTTTTAGAGTAATCAACGAGGGTATCTTCTAGAGAAATACTAAATCGTTCAAACCTTTCAGGTTCCAGAAAAAGCTCTGAAATGGAAAGATTTTTATATTTTTCGGATAAGTCTTTAAGTCTTTTCCAAGCGTCGGTCTGAGTGGGATTAATCTGTCTCATGATAGGTTTGATAGCAAGTGACAAAAATAAGAGATATCCTTTTGGAATGAAGGAAAAATAGGAATAGACTTAAATTCTAATTTAAAAAACACTATTTCACCAGAATGATTCGATAATCTATAATGAGCGTCCTCCTTAAAATTTTTAGTTTGCTTATCATCTTCCTTACTTTTTTGCCGCTACTCAAGTCTGTGAAATGGTGGATACGTGTCTTTGATTACCCAAGGCTTCAAAAGTTGGTTTTACATCTACTCCTGATCACCCTATGGATTGCCTTGAGCAAAGAGCTATCTTCTGAAATATGGCTTTGGATAGGGGCTCTGATAATCTCTGCAGCCTACCTGACCTATCAAGTATGGCCATTTACACTTTTTGGCAAAAAGATGATAGAATCTGTAGAATTTGATGAAAATAGCGGTTTACACGTCCTAGTTGCCAATGTGTATCAAGATAATAATCAATACCAAAAGATTTTGAACATTGTTCAAAAACAAACCCCTGACATCGTTTTTCTCGTGGAAACAAATCAAAACTGGGCAGATTCCCTTGAAAAGCTAGATCAGATTTATGATTATTCAATCAAAATCCCGCAAGAAAACACCTATGGCTTACTTTTCTACAGTAAACTCCCAATCGCAAGAAAAGAAATTCACTACTTGGTAGATCCTGATATTCCATCCTTAGAGCTGGATTTGGAGCTCAAAAACGGGAAGCTAATCACCCTGTATGCCATTCACCCTACACCTCCTGTCCCGGGTGAAAATGACGAAAGCACCGAGCGGGACGCTGAAATTCTGATTGTAGGCAAAAATCAAAAAAGAATCCAAAGCCTTCCTTGGTGATCGGGAATTTGAATGATGTGGCATGGAGCTATACGACTGAATTATTTCTCAAAATCTCCGAAATGGCCGACCCTAGACGAGGAAGAGGAACCTTCAATACCTTTCACGCGAAAATCCCTTTTTTACGATGGCCTCTAGATCATGTATTCCTGAGTAAGCATTTTGGCTTAGCTGCATTGGAAGTTCTTCCAGGGATAGGGTCTGATCATTTTCCCATTAAGCTAAAAGCCGTACTTACCAGCGAAAATACAACTTAGGTCCTTTCGGCAAATGGGGATGAAAAAAAAGAAGCCCGTCAGAAAATATCCAACGGGCGTAACTCTTGAAATGTCAATTTTGCTTATCAGTTGCCTTCTGCTTCCTTAGCTTCTGCTTTGGCTTTTCGCTTGAACCCCTTTCTGAAAGGCCAGGTATATTCCAATGCCTCCATCCCTCTATTTAGGTTGTAAGTAGCGGAATCTGTGTTTTCCAGTGTACTTTTCAAGCTCTGAGCAAACTCAGGATCATTAAGCAATAGTCCTAATGAATTATCTTTATCATTTAGCTTCTCAGAGATTTCAGTCAATTTCTGCGTCAAAACCTCCGTATTTTCTGCTGATGTCTTGAAGCTTTCAAGCGTAGCACGAAGATCTTTGGCTATTTGCTGATCTGTCGCAAGATCGTTGAAGAGATTTCCCTCTTGATTGATCTTAGAAGTGAAATCATTCAATCCTGCGAGCATCTGATTGCTGGTTCGGCTAGCCCGATCCAGATTGGTCAGGATAGATCGGAAATTCTCCGCCAAAGTACTGTCAGTCATTACTGCGCCTACGATCCCTTCGCCTTGTGCCAATTTTCCTGTAAGTAGCTTGAGGTCATTCGTGATTTCTACAAGGTTTTGATTGTTTTCCTGCAGAGTCTCCATCATCTTATCGGTATCTAGCGGCATGACTGCTTCTAGTCTATCTCCCTCCTGTACGGGAGGTGCAAGGGTAGTACCGCCGTAGATTACGATAATCTTATTACCAATCAATCCATCAGAGCTGATCGTAGCTTTGGAGTCCTTTCGGATAAATTCAGCCACGGATTCCTCTACATTCATTTCGATTTCCACTTGTGAGTCCCCGTAGAAATTAATTTTCCTAACAGTACCGATTTTCACCCCTGAAAACCAAATATTATTTCCTGTCTGAAGTCCTCCGATATCATCGAAAACCGCCTTCAGATGGATTGATTTAACAAATTTCTTCTGCTGTCCTCCCAGGGTCAATACGCCAGTTACCAAAATGGCGATACCCAGAAAAACAAAGATTCCGACAATTACGGACCGCTTATTTTCGCCTCTCATGTTTCAGTAAAATTATAATCGTAAAATGATTTAATACGCTGGTCAGTAGCACGTGGAAATACCTCGTCAAAGGTACCCATAGCCCTAAACTGACCGTCAAGCAATACAGCCATACGGTCTCCTGTCATTTTTGCACAGGTCAAATCATGCGTGATCACTATAGAAGTGGTCTTGTACCGCTCTCTTACCTCGTTGATGAGATTATTGATTTCGACACAGGTGATGGGGTCCAAACCGGCCGTAGGCTCATCATAAAGCATGATCTCAGGATTGAGGATGAGCGTACGGGCTACGCCTATTCGCTTTTTCTGCCCTCCTGAAAGTTCCGATGGCATCTGATTGATGGTCTGAGGAAGTCCTACAGCATCAAGAAGTTCCTCGATACGGTAGTTGATTTCTTTCTTTGTCAGGTTTTTGATATTTCTTACCAATGGAAACTCCATATTCTCACGCACAGTCATCGAATCATAAAGTGCTGAATTTTGGAAAGAGAATCCAATTTTCAACCGGAGGGCATTCAGCTCTCTTGCAGTCAAAGTCGAAACTTCTTTGCCGAGCACTTCCATAATTCCTTCATCCTGCCTTAGCAATCCGACCATGATTTTGATCAAAACGGATTTTCCGGTACCGGATCTACCCAACACAACTACGTTTTCCTCCCGGAAAAGATCCAAGTCAACTCCCTTAAGGACATCTAAGTCACCAAAGCTTTTATGCAAATTGCGGATATGTACTACTCTTTCTGCCATGCTTACATTCCCCTTATTGCGTTTACAACCTGAAGAGCCAACAACTCCTCTATAAAGATCAAGAACATGGAAATTACTACCGCCGAGTTAGCTGCGCGCCCTACTCCTTCGGTACCCTTGGATGAGTTGTAACCTTTATAACAGCCTACAATCCCTATCGTGAAGCCGAAAAGGAGTGATTTCAGTACTGAAGACCAGATATCCAAAAAAGAAATCGACTCAAATACTTGGACAAAAAAGGTCGAAAGACTTACCAGCTCATTGGCATTTACGTTAAGAAATGAACCGATTAAAGCCACAAAATCCGTGTACATCACCAATATTGGAATCATAAAAGTGGTAGCTAGCACCCTTGTCACCACCAAAAATTTAAATGGATTGGTGGCGGATACTTCCATCGCATCGATCTGCTCAGTTACTTTCATAGATCCTATCTCCGCGCCGATACTAGATCCCACTTTACCTGCAGCTATCAAAGCAGTAACCAAAGGCCCCATGGCCCTTACTACCGCTATAGAAATGAGTGAAGGGAGCCAGGATGATGCGCCAAACTCAGAAAGTGAAGGTCTGGATTGATTGGTAAATACGATTCCCACGATAAATCCAGTAAGAGATATCAATGGCAGTGACTCCACTCCGATCCGATAACACTGATGAAGGACCTCCTTGAATTCATAGGGAGGAAGAAATACTTCCTTCCAAAATCGGAGTACAAAGTTCCAAGCGTCTGCCAGACCCTTGAAGAATTTGTCAATTTTTTTTGAAATAAATGGTTTTCGGTCGCTTGCTTCTCCAGCCATAGGAAGCTTAATCTATATGTTTTTACAAAAATATCTCCTAGGAGTAGTGCAAAGAAAACAAAAATCTAACCAAGGGGAGTAAGAATGTTTGGTTTTTTACGAAGCGTGAATAGTCTTGACAATAATTAACATCGAAGAAAATCCATTGTCAATGACATTCAGAAATTGATCGCTGAGGTCAAAGTTCTTAGAACCATCATCTGTAAAGTCCAACCTGATGTCAAATTTCAAAGATTAAAGACGGCTTTGATGGTCTTCCTATCGGCTAATAAAATCACTAATTCGAGGATGATTTTTGGGATAGAAAAGAATGCAAAACACTGCCCAAAAAGGATGGATATTGCACAAGAATTAAAGGTGAGTTTTGAATGAAAAAAACAGAGTGACAAGGATCAAATCCCTTTTCAAATCAACCGCCAATCATAGACAAAATTTCCTGCCATTTTTCCTCCGAAAGTGGCTTTTCGAAAAGGCCTTTTACCTGAGGAAAATCTGCTGTTTTTAATCGATCTTCAGAGGTGGCATGTCCAGTCAAAAACACAATTGGAGCCTGAGAAAGTTTAGCGATTTTAGATAAGATTTCCCAGCCTGTTTCCTCCTCCAAATTGAGATCTGAAATGATCAAATCTACTTCATTATTTTGCAGCCAGGTCATTGCTTCAGTAGGGGCGAGGAAAGCGTTAAACTCCCAAGAAGGAGCGTACATCATTAGCTGTTTTTTAAAAAGTAAATGCTGAATTCGATCATCATCTATCAAAATAAGCTTGGGCATTCTTTGTGATATTTTATGAAAAAAGAAAAGATCCGCAGATCCGAATTGTGTAGGGACAAAATAATTCTGAATTTTTTAAGGAAAAAGAGAAATCAACATAATTTTTCATTTTTAGCCTTATCTAATTTTTTTAGCCTTCATTAATTTTGAACAGTCTAAAAGTATTTTAAAATATTTAAATTCAATTATTTAAGATTTATAATCAAAAGTGATACTTGAATTAAAAAAATGAAGTAATTCTCAAAAAACTTATCCAAACTGGATGAAACTAATTACATCCATGTCAAGGATCAGGCCAAAATTCGAATAAAAAATATCCTGAAAGATTTCTCCTATAAACCGTATTTTGTGCTCGAATTTAATTTGAACTACATGGAGCAAGTAGCGCCGAAGCCAAAGAGACGAAACCAACTCATCCGCTTTTTGATCTATCTCAGAAATCGATTTGACCTGCAGGAAGGTAAGGAAGACTAGCTGGAAACCATCGAGTATATCCGTAAAAACGTAGAGTTTAAGGGAGCTAATTTATGGATCCTGATATTCGCTATTTTTGTGGCTTCCGTAGGTCTCAATGTCAACTCCACTGCGGTAGTTATTGGCGCCATGCTTATCTCTCCTTTGATGGGTCCAATCATGGGGATTGGGATGGCTGCCGGCATCAACGATTTCGAGCTGCTGAAGCGCTCCTTACGCAACCTAGGAGTAGCGGTTTTTATATCCATTTTGACCTCATCTATTTACTTCTCCTTTACCCCTCTCGACAATGCTCAGTCTGAACTTTTGGCACGCACAGAACCCACCATTTGGGATGTGCTGATTGCACTCTTTGGCGGGCTTGCCGGAATCATCGCAGGCTCCCGAAAAGAAAAAAGTAATGCTATTCCCGGAGTGGCCATTGCTACCGCCCTCATGCCCCCACTCTGTACTGCAGGCTATGGCTTAGCGACACTAAATTTTTACTATTTCTTCGGAGCCTTTTACCTCTTTTTTATCAACTCGGTATTCATCAGTCTTTCCACCTATCTGATCGTGCGCTTTATGCGATACCCGAAAAAGGAGTTTCTTGACGAGAAAAAAGAGAAGCGGGTTCAGACCTATATCACGATTTTCACTTTACTCACTATCATTCCCAGCGTGTACTTGGCCTATGGAATCGTAGTTCGCACCATTTGGCAGGAACAAGCCCGACGATATGTGGAAGTAGAGATGAAATTCCCGAGAACTCAGGTACTCAATGCCGAATATGATTTTTCTACAAAGACTCGAACCATCGAAGTCATGCTAATCGGGGAAGAACTCAATCAAGAAATCTTGGATATCACCACCGAAAAGGCAAGTGAATACAATCTTGACAACACAGAGGTGATCATCAAACAAAGTGGCAACTCCCCTACGGATATGAATTTGCTTCGCTCTGACATCCTCAAAGACCTCTACGAGCGAAATGAGGAAATCATCAGAAACAAGGACGAACGGATCGCACTTTTGGAAAAGGAAGTCGCGAACTACGGGCAGATTCGAGCTTTGGGCCCAGAAATAGCCCAAGATGCTAAAGTTAATCATCCCAATTTGCGTAAATTCACCTTAAACCGAACCGTATTGAGTGATTTGGATTCTGCTAAAACTGATACCCTGTTGATGGCTTTTGCAGAATTTGGAAGGAAACCTCCTAAGGCAGAAACCGACAAACTTCTAGCCTGGCTGAAAGTCCGCACCAAATCCGATACCGTTGCACTTATTCTTCAATAACCCAACTCTCCCATGAAAAAGCTTTTATTCGCCTTTGCCCTAATTCTGGCTACTGCTTTTGGCACTTTCGCTCAAAACAGCCAATATGATGAGAAACTTGCCCAAGAACTCGGAGCAGATGACTATGGCATGAAAAAATATGTCATTGCTTTCTTGTATCGGGGAGAGCGAGTTCAGGAATACAGCCCTGAAAAACGGGCAGAACTTCAGCGAGGACATTTAGACAATATCACCAAATTGGCAGAAGAAGGAAAAATGGTTCTAGCAGGACCTTTCTTTGGAAATGAAGACCTCAGAGGCTTGTTTTTCTTCAATGTGGAGAGCCTGGAAGAAGCGCAGAAGCTTACCGAAAGCGACCCGGCTGTCCAGGCTGGTGTTTTAAAAATGGAACTGAAAGAATGGTACGGTTCGGCAACTCTTCCCATGCTTTTGGAAATGCATGCCAAGATAGCCAAGCAGAACATTTAGAAACAGACGGAAACAGCCTAAAACAAGGAGAACGACAGCTTATCAGTCAAGAGCTCCAATGCCTTGATAGCCTTGACGGAGTTGCCTTTTTCATTTAACTCCGGACTCCACACGGCTATGCTAAACTTATGGGGCATGACAGCCGCTACACCACCTCCCACACCACTCTTACCAGGCATTCCTACCCGATAGGCAAATTCCCCCGCCTCGTCATAAAATCCGCAGGTAAGCATAATAGCATTAACCCGTCGGGCATGACTTTCGGAGAGGATTTGTCTATTCGCAAAAACCGAAAAGCCATCATTTGCCAGAAAAGAGAAGGATTTGGCGAGATCGACGCAGTTCATCTCAATCGCACAATGCGAAAAATAGACGTCCAACACCTCCTCGACAGGATTATCGAAGTTTTTGTATGACTTGAGAAAATAGGCCAAGGCCGTATTGCGCTCACCGTGGCTTTTTTCAGAATCCTTGACACTTTGATTTATCGCTACACAGTTTTTACCCGATATCTCATTGATGAAATCGGAAATTTGATCCGTGGGCCTTTCAAACTTGCTGCAAAGCGCGTCCGTGATGACTAGCGCACCCGAATTGATAAAGGGGTTTCTTGGGATGCCCTTTTCATACTCCAACTGTGCGATGGAATTGAATGGATTACCGCTGGGCTCCACATTGACTCGGTACCAAAGCTGGGTGTCAAACTTATGAAAGACCATGGTCAGCGTATGAACTTTACTGATACTTTGGATCGAAAATGGCACCTGATAGTCCCCTACCCCATACACGTTTCCCTTCAGATCCACCAAAGCAATCCCAAACTGCTTAGGATCTACGTCGGCAAGTTCGGGGATATAGGTGGCGACATTCCCCTTAAGATTAAGATTTTGAACTTGATGATATACCTCTTCGAGGATTTCTTGATAATCCATAAAAGCAAAATTGGGGATATCCTAAGGAAATGGAAGTATTAGTCTCTTTATTTTATCCTAGCCACTTTTAGTCTTTGTCTACGTTAGACAGGTCTCCACTTTTAAATTAAATCCACGTGAGTGAAGACACTCACGTGGGCAGCAAGAGTGCCTGCCTTCGGTAGACAGGTCCCATCTCCCCGCCGCTGTGAGTGTTCCCTCTCACAGCAAATCCTAGGATGAAATATTCACGTGAGTGAAGACACTCACGTGGGCGAAAGTGAGAAATACTCACGTGGGCTTAAAACCAAAAAATTCCCAAAACCAAATTTTTTTCATACATCAGTTTCTTATGCATATAGTCTTTTTATATATTTGAACAAATCAAAAAATCCATGTCAAACAATAACCTGATAAAAGGAAGTCTTCAGACCATTATCCTCAAGCTTTTGGAGGAAAACGAGCGTATGTATGGCTATGAGATCACCCAACGAGTCAAGGAGCTCACAGCAGGCGAAATCAAAATCACCGAAGGGGCACTTTACCCGGCCCTGCACAAACTGGAAGCCGAGGGCCTACTCAGCACCGAAATCCAGCAAGTAGATAATCGGGTGAGAAAATACTACAGCCTGACCAAGGATGGACAGAAAGAAGTTCATTCGAAAATGTCCGAGCTCCAAAGCTTTGTGGAGAATTTGCAGCGGATCATTAACCCTGGCCTGAAGCCAGATTTTTCACTCTAAAATTCAAAAACATGAACAATTTATTAGAAAGGATAACCTTAAATCCAGAGGTAGTACACGGAAAACCAGCCATCAGAGGAACCAGAATATTGGTGAGTTCGATTTTAGAATATTTGGCAGGAGGAGATAGCATAGAGGATATTTTGGAAGAGTTTAAAGAATTGACCAAAGAGGATATTTTGGCATGTTTAGCTTATGCTTCAAAGGCTATCAATCATCAGGAGTTTAAAGTTCCTGCTGCATGAAATTTTAACGTTCGAATAATGAGAAAACTCACTGATAAGGAACTTCAAGCTATACAAGATTCCATTCGGAAGAAGGTGCTTTCTTCTGCTGAAATCATCATGGAAATCTATGATCACTATGTAAGCCACTTGCAAGAATATCCAAAGGAAGAATTTGAAAAACAGCTTTTGGAACTGGATCAGAAGTTCACTTATTCATATTGCCATAGGCTTCAATTCGAGTTGAACAACTATGTAAGAACAGATATTGGAAAAACGCAATGGATGGTCATCAAGAAATATTTTTGTTTTTCCAGATGGCTGTATTTAGCTGGTATTTTGGCAATTCTTTTTTATGTGGCATCCCTCGCCAAAAGTGAAAAAGAGCTAAAACTTCTGTTTTTTTCACCACTTGTTTTACTAATTGCAATGTTTATTTTTTTGGGTGTTCAATGGCTTAGGAAAATTTTGCCGATACGGAAACTATTCAAAGGGAATGGGGTATCAATCGAATCATCTTTTTCAAAACAATTCATTCTTAGGATCCATCTACCTCTATCCTTAATTAATTTTATCTTTTATGTTCCAGGG
The DNA here is from genome assembly GCA_001314815.1 of Algoriphagus marincola HL-49. Taxonomy (GTDB): domain Bacteria; phylum Bacteroidota; class Bacteroidia; order Cytophagales; family Cyclobacteriaceae; genus Algoriphagus; species Algoriphagus marincola_A. The sequence goes on along the minus strand of LJXT01000100.1, from coordinate 2,638 downwards.
TTTTTTCCAGAAAATATTTATTCATTTCTATCATCACCCTCTACTATTGCCCTCATCACGGCAATTTTCGTACTCTATGTCATTTCCTTATTGGAAGTGTGGAAAATCAAATCCAAAACCGCTTTGCTATGAGAACACTTTCATCTCAAGAAATCACCCTAATCGATCAGCGGCTGGAAAGCCTAAAAATCCAATATCTAGAAATCCATCACGAGATCCGGGATCACTATTTCACCAAGTTGGAAAAAAAGCCTGCAGAGGAATTTGACCCTACTTTTCAGCAGCTCAATGAGACGTTTTCCTGGTCTGTAGTAAAGAAGATGGAGAAAAATCTCTTTAAGGTGGCAGGAAAGCAAATCAAGGAGAGGCAATGGAAAATGATAAAATTCTGGAAAGCGGATAATTCTAACTTTTACATCACACCATTGGCCATATCAATCCTTCTTCCTATGTATATTTTATTTGATGTGGAAGGGGTGACCTTGATGATGGGGATTGTTGGTTTGATTGGCCTTCCTATTTCTTTGTTTGCTTCAAGGGGAGAAATTAAGATTATACCAAAGAGATTTACTGCTCAGTTCGAAACCGCATTTTCTCATCAAATTTTTTCTATGAGTGGTATTTTTCTTGGTGGTACCTTGTTGATTTACGTAGCGATTAACAACTGGAATTCCTCTAATCCTGGGGAAGTTGGTAGGGTTTTAATTTGGTTTCTTGCAATTCCACACGTCTTGCATTTCCTTACACTTATCCGCATTTCATTAGATTGGAAGTTAAAAAAAACAACTTAATCGTAGTGCCTTTTTTTATTAAACCCAAAGCTGCTTTCATATGAAGCTCACCAAAGTCCAAATCGAACAGCTCAAGAAGATGATTTCCAAAAAGGGCTATGTGCATATCGATGTACAGTATGAAATCTTGGATCATGTTGCCTGCAAAATTGAGGAGCTCTTGGAAGAAGGCCCTACTTTAAGTCTTGAAGATGCCTTCAGAAAGGTTCACAGCAGTTTTGGGATTTTTGGATTCAGTACCCTAGAGGAATCTTACACGAAGAGCATTCATGCCCGGGTCAAAAAGTATTTTTGGCAAGAGATGAGCGCATTCCTTACCTCCTATCGAATCCTATACCCCATTCTACTAGGACTTTTGATTTACCAAGTTTCGGTTCTTTTGAACGATCCCAAAGCTTGGGTTCTTATTTTATCCGGCTTTCTAATCTTGACCTCATTGGCTTTCATTGGTTTTTATTGGCCCAAGTATCAAAGGCTTAAAAACTTTGCCTCCTTTTCTACCTCCAGCAACCTTTTCCAGCTGGTAAACTTTGGAATTATATGCTGTTTGTATTCCTATCAATGGGTATACAAGGCACCACAGGGCAACGATTCCCTATTTTTTTACATTTTCCAAGGAGGGATTATTCTAGTAATGGTCTGCTTTGCTCTGAGCATTTTTGTTTTACCTCGTGTCCTGGACCAAAGCATTGCAGAAACCGAGGCTTTGAAAAGGGTTTATGGAGAGTGATTGATTAAAAAAATATTGAATTTCAGGCAAGTGAAGAAAATTAGGTGGGCGAAAGCGCCCCCATGTGAACAAACGAAAATCTAAAAATCAATATTTTAGGCAAATGGAAGGAAAAAGCAAAGAAGAATTAGTAAGTATAGTCAACACACCTATTACTGAAGAGGTAATTTATGGTTCACTTAAAAAACCTCAAGAATTAGTAGAACTTGAAAAGTTTGCTAAAGAAAACAGCATAGATCTTTACGCATTAGGATTTTTTCTGACCACTTGGATACCCTATTCTCCCCAACCAATAGACATGATTCCTTTTGCCACTACGGGTGTAGACGGCACTTATTTTGCTTTTCTTACCGATTTTAAAAGAGACATAAATCTTTCAAAATCACCGGTTGTAGTTTACTCTTCAGGTGGTCTTGAATTTGAAGGCCACACGTATTCGCCAGTTCTTTTTGCCCGGAACTTCAAAGATTTCCTATCTATTTGCTGTCAATTTCCTAATCCTAGTGCCGTGTATGAAAGTGATCCCCGAACATCAAGCTTTGATATGGAATTTATGGAAATGATGTGCGATGAAGATGAACTTGAAGAACATAAAGAACTATCTAGTCTAATCAGGAAAAGATTTAGCCTCAATAAAATTCATGATCCAAACGAATATTTCACAAACTTTTATGAGGAGAGAAATGGAGCTTCTTTCATCAAAACGAATGACCCTTTAAACATCCATTTTCCACAAATCGGCAAAGCTAATTATCCGCAACTAACAGAATTAGTGTCCAATGTAGAGCTAGCAAGGTATCTTGAGGAAAGCGATCAATACAACCGACTGCTAACTTATCGCAATTATCCTAGCCTGCATATAAATTACTCCTCTGAAGAATTTTTGGGTATGCTTGAAGTATTGATAGAATTCCTGAGAAAAGATGGATTTGATAGAGAAGCGAATGTTTTGCAACTCAACTGGGAAAAGGAAAAAGCAAATAAGCTCCTTCATGGAAAGTCCTAATTTACTTGCCGCTGTGAGTGTCTCCTATGTTGAAAACCAAGGTTTTTGCTAAAATTTTACAATATTTTCCCTCACTTTTCCCTTGAGTGCCTTTCAGTTTCCGGAGAACAC
>LJXT01000098.1 GCA_001314815.1 Algoriphagus marincola HL-49 | reverse complement strand
AATCAGCTTTAGATAAAAGAGGATCAGACCTTCCATTTGCGGTAGCTTCCAATCCAGAATTTCTAAAAGAAGGGGCAGCTGTGGAGGATTTTTTAAAGCCTGACCGAATCGTGATCGGCGTGGATGATGAGCGTGCTGAGAAAATCATGCAGCGGCTCTACAAGCCTTTCCAACTCAGTGGTGAGCGAATTATTTACATGGATATTCCTTCAGCAGAAATGACCAAGTACGCTGCTAATGCCATGCTTGCTACCAAGATTTCCTTTATGAATGATATTGCTAACCTCTGTGAAAGGGTAGGGGCCGATGCCAATATGGTTCGGAAGGGAATTGGATCGGATCCAAGGATTGGAAATAAATTTATTTATCCTGGGGTAGGATATGGTGGGTCTTGTTTTCCCAAAGACGTGAAGGCAATTATCAAAACTGCTAAAGAATATGGATATGATCTTCGCGTCCTACAATCTGTAGAAGATGTAAATGATGATCAAAAGCATATTTTGGCATCGAAAGTAAAGTCTCATTTTGGGGAAGATCTGAGTGGAATGACCTTTGCCATGTGGGGATTGAGTTTCAAGCCAAACACAGATGATATGCGTGAATCACCTGCCGCAGTCATCATCGATGAACTCCGAGCAGCAGGTGCAAAAGTGCGGGCCTATGACCCAAAAGCAATGGAAGAGGCCAAAGAGCACTATATTTTCGATAAAGTGACCTATTGCAATGATGCCTATGATGCATGTGTGGATGCGGATGCACTTCTCTTGGTAACCGAATGGTCCGAGTTTAGGATTCCAAGTTGGGAAGCGGTAGGTAAATTATTGAAGAATAGAGTCGTATTTGATGGTAGAAATATCTACGATAAGAAGTATCTGGATTCTTTGGGATTCGTTCACTATGGTATCGGTTCCAAATAAAAAGCCGAATTTTAATTCCCCTGAGTTTTGCTCAGGGGTTTTCTATTTTCTATAATGATAATTGCGGGTGCCGGTGGTCATGGATTAGAGGTGCTTCAACTCCTTCTTAATAAAGGTATTATGGAAGAAACCATTTTGTTTTTTGATGAAGAAATAAGCAAAAAAGGTAATCATATATTGGGGAAGCCTGTAATCACTAATTGGAATGAGTTGGAGAAAGAAATCAAGCAGGATCCGAGATTTTGTTTGGGAGTCGGTAATCCACTTTATCGAAAAAAGCTAACAGAGCAACTTGAAAATCTTGGAGGGAAGCTATCGGGCTTACTAGGCAGTTGTGTTGAGTCCAGTTTTGCTGAGTCGATGTCTTTTGATCAAATGTCCTATTCTTATGTGGGACCGAAAACAAAGATTGGTAAAGGTGTTTTGATCAATACACGAGCCCATGTCCATCATGAATCTGAGGTAGGGGAATATACCGAAATCGGGCCGGGTGCAATGCTTCTAGGTGGAGTCAAAGTTGGAAAAATGTGTAGAATCGGAGCGGGGGCGGTAATTCTTCCGGGGGTAAGACTAAGTGATAAGGTGATCGTAGGGGCAGGTGCAGTGGTGACTAAAGATTTTCTTTCTCCAGAATTAGTCCTCAAAGGAAATCCTGCAAAATCAAATTGATATGTTTTGGCAGCGCTTAAAATAAGAATCTTGAAAGGAGTGTTTTGGAACTCCTTACAAGTTTTAATCAATAAGTCTTTCAGCTTTTTGATCAAGCTTGTGCTGGCCAAAATTCTCTTTCCTGAGGAGTTTGGGATCGTAGGAATGGCCCTTGTTTTTACTTCTTTTGTAGAAGTATTTAATGATTTAGGATTTGGAGCTGCATTGATTCAAAGGAAAATCGATGATCTTAATGAGAATCATTTTCACACTGCATTTTGGACCGGAGTAGTTTGGTCCCTAGTCATCTATCAATTGATGATTTTTGTAATAAGTCCTTTTGCGGCAAGCTTTTATCAAGAGCCCTTACTACTTCAAATAATTCCTGTACTTTCTATATCGGTCCTTTCGAGCCCTGTAAATCTTGTCCATAAAGCTCAACTGATGCGGGATATGAATTTTAAGGAAATCGCAAAAATCGAAAATTATTCAGCGGTAGGTTCAGGTGTTTTATCTCTTGGTTTAGCTCTTTCAGGAGCAGGAGTTTGGTCTTTGGTTTTTAATTCTGTCGCCACATTTTTGATTAGTATGCCCCTATATTTTAGAGCAACCAAGTGGAGACCAAAGTTCATTTGGTCACAAGAAGCCTTTAAAGATGTTTTTGGGTTTGGGATTTATACTACAGGTACCAATTTTTCAAATAACCTAATTAACAAACTGGACTATCTATTCATTGGAAAATTTGTAAGTGCTAGTGCTCTTGGCGCTTATACCTTAGCTTTTGTGCTGACCGATACCTTTAGAAGTCAGGTAATGAGTATTATGAATAGGGTCATGTACCCAGTCTATGGAAAAGCTCAGGAAGATATTGAGTCTATCAAGCGATATTACCTAAATGTGGTTCGCTACAATAGCTTGATTATTAACCCGGTAATGGCTGTATTATTTATTCTAGGAGAACCTATCATCAATAATTTTTTTGGAGAAAAATGGATTGAAACCATCATTCCGATGAAAATTATCGCACTATCCGTGATTTTTCATATGATGGCTAATAGTAATACTGTTTTAATCCGTGGTATGGGGAAGTCTAAACTTGAATTTTTTATTCAGCTTTTCAAAGCTATTTTTGTCTTCCTACCCGCAATCAGTATAGGAGTCTATTATTACGGAATTATTGGTGCTGCATATGCTGTGCTTTTCAATAAAATAGTAAGCGTTATTATTGCACAGTATTTTCTAAAGAAATTGATAAATCTTCGATTTTCAGAGTTACTCATAGCACTACAGGCACCTTTAGTGGGATTAATGGTCTCGCTGTTTATTGGTTTAATATTAAGGGAGAATACTTCTGTAGGTATGATTGTCACGGGACTGATCATGTTGATTGCCTACGCAGGGGTGATTTGGATGATGATAGGTAATGACCTAAAAAAACAATATTCGGAAATTAAATTCGGCAAAGAAAAAGTCGTCAACTGATTAAAATGATTAAAAAATATTACGGGGATTTAAAAAAGAAAAAAGCCCATTTTTTGAAGCATAAATTCCCTCTTCTTTTTTCGGGATCTTCCAATCTTGCTGCATTATACTACCATATTTTTAATAGCGGTTTTTCAAGAGAAGTGCGGGGTGTATTGGCAGGGAAAATCAGACATCAAAATCTGGCTGAGTCTGAAGGGAAGAATCATTTTATGCTCGTAAGGAACACACACCGCTTAGAAAAGGCTTTATTAATGAGGCCTCGCAAACCTATTTTTGCCTTAGACTATATAGAGGAGACCATCAATTGCTATGTAGGTATCGCATCAGACCCTGAGGCAGATATCAACTTGGGTCAGTTGAAGTGGTCTACTGACGTTTTGAAAGAGTATTTTGATGCCATAGATCCAGTCGATAGGGTGGCTTCACAAAAGACTAGGTTTGAAAAAGTTATTAATTCAAAAAAAACGGAATTTTCAAGTTCCAATAAGTCCTACACCCCTTACGCAAGAAAAGATACAGATATTTCAAAAATCGAATATGATTCCTTTTATAAACTTTGTCGTCAGAGGAGGTCTGTCCGATGGTTTTTGGATAAACCTGTCCCTAGGCAACTAATAGACAAAGCAATTCTTGCAGCCATCGAATCCCCTAGTGCATGTAATAGGCAGCCATTTACTTATAGGATTTTTGACCAGAAAGATCTGGTGGATAAGGTCTCCCAGTTTCCTATGGGGACGAAAGGATATGCGCATAATATCCAGACATTTATTGTAGTAGTAGGGCATCTTGATGCCTACTTTGACGAGCGGGATCGGCATCTAATTTACATAGATGGGTCCTTAGCAAATATGTCGTTAATGCTAGCATTGGAGACGCTTGGGCTCGGAAGCTGTCCTATCAATTGGCCCGAAATTGAATCAAGGGAGCAATTGATGGAAGACTTTCTACAGCTCAATCCATGGGAGCGCCCTATCATGTGTTTGGGTATTGGATACCCAGACCCTGAAGGAATGGTGGCATTTTCAAAAAAACGAGATTTATCAGAAATAAGAAGCTATAATTTCGATGTTCATTGAGTTAAGGGGAGTAGAGTTTGTTAATAAAGGTGCCGAATTGATGCTTCATGCGATCATTCAGCACTTGAGTAATGAACTGGATCATGTTGAGTTTGTCATGGAGACTTCCCACCGCTCACCCAAAGAAAAGCTAGCGGAGTTGGGGATTTGGCAAAAGGCCAAACTTCAAAAGAAAGGAGTAGAATTGACTCCCTTTTATTCTCTTTTGCCTAAAAGTGTTTTGAGAAAAAAAAACCTTGTCCTTGATAAAGAGATTCATGCGGTGCTGGATGCTTCGGGATTTGCCTATGGAGATAAGTGGGGTGCAAAAAAGGCCGCTGAAAGAAGTGGCAACTTTTTAGCAACTTGGAAGCGTCAGGGTAAAAAAATAATTTTTCTGCCACAGGCTTTTGGATCATTTACTACATCGGATATCAAAGAGCAAATGCGGGCCATCATTCAGAACTCAGATCTGGTTTTCGCACGGGATAAGCAGTCCTTAGCTTTTATGGGTGATTTGGAGCCTGGCTCCAAAGTGGTGAAACTCGCACCTGATTTTACAAATTTGATAGCAGTGGAGACTACCTCATTTTCCGCAGATTATGCTAGTAAGACCGTGATCATTCCCAATCAAAAAATGCTGGAAACTGATGACCTTGAAATTAATAAAAACTACTTGAGTTTTATTACAGAGACTGTAAATCAACTTCTTCGGAAAGGGGAGCTGCCTGTGTTTCTTATTCATGAAAGCAAAAAAGATGGAGCCTTAGCAGAAGAAATAAATCAAGCCTTAAAGTCTCCTATTCCCATCATCAAGGAGGAAAATCCATTGATTGTGAAAGCAATTATCGGAGCATCCAAATCTGTCATTACTTCCAGGTTTCACGGCCTTGTTAGTGCACTTTGTCAGGCAAAGCCTTGCCTTTCTACAGGCTGGAGTCATAAATATTTAGAGCTTATGAAGGACTATGACTACGAGGAAGGCATGTGTACAGTATCTTTGGACCCAAGCTATATTCAAGAAAAATTAGATTTGATTCTTAATACCCATAAACGAGAAAAAACGGAGAAGAAACTTCACAGTTATTCTCAAATTCAAAAGGAAAGAACCAAGGAGATGTGGGGTCAAGTATTGGAGGTATTGAAATCGTAGATGAAAGTATCGGTGATCATTCCAAACTATAGGAGTTGGGGTTTGCTTTCCAAGTGCCTTCGTGCCTTAGAGGTGCAGACACTCCCCAAGGATGATTTTGAAATTTTGGTCATCAATAATGACCCAAATGACTTCCCGCCGGATTCATTTATCCTACCTTCTAATGCCACATTATTAAATCAACCACGCCCAGGCTCTTATTCTGCCAGAAACTTAGGATTGAAAAAAAGTAAATTTGATGTAATTGCTTTTACTGATTCGGATTGCATACCGGACAAGCATTGGCTTGAAAAAGGCCTTTCCCATTTGGAAAATGGGGCTGATCTGATAGGTGGAAGAGTGGAGTTTTTTAAAGAGGAGGGAGGAGATGACTTGACTTTTTTATTTGAGAAGACTTTTAATTTTAATCAGAAAAGAAACGTAGAAGATAGAGGACAAAGTATCACTGCTAATCTATTTTGTAAAAAAGAGGTAGCAGATAAGGTAGGTCCCTTTTCTGAAAATTTGCTTTCTGGAGGTGATTTTGAATGGACTCAGAAAGCCGTTAAACTTGGCTATAAAATGGTTTATGGCCATGATACATTGATTTATCATCCTGCCAGAAAAGAATTTAAAGACCTGATTTCAAAGAAAAGAAGAACCTCAGGCGGCATGTACTATAGATTCTTTGGGGATTTAAGTGCCTGGCAAAAACTGAAATTTACCGCAAATATTCTTAGACCGCGAATTTCACTCCTATTTCGAAAGGATTTGGGGTTTTCCGATAAAATCAATTTATTTTTTGCAGTTTGGTATTTGGAATGGGTTGGAATAAAAGAGATGTATCTTTTGGCCCATCAAGGCAAATCTGCTCAAAGACATTAATTAATCTGACTTGAAATCCAACATGAATAAAGGAAGATCAAAAAAAATACTTCTCGAGGGAGATTTTACTTTGGTCAATTTGATATTTCTATTTAGGCAAAAGTTAGTTGTCTTTTGGATATCCATTATAGTATTTCTTTTTCTGGGATTTGTCATCTATAGTACCACGCCAAACTCCTATCGAATTCAATCTGTATATCTGATAGAAGCCCAAGAAGGTCCTAGTGGCGCTGGAGGTCTGGGATCACTTGCTCAACTATCGGGGATAAATATGGGAAGTAACAATGCCGAAAACACATTCTTAAATCCTGCTTTGTACCCTGTCATCGTTCAGAGTAAGCCATTTTTAGAAGAGTTGATGAAAACTACCTTCAAGTCTTTAGTCTACACAGACTCCGTGACCCTCTTCAAATATATGGTAGAGACCCGGCCTGAGAATAGTATTATGAAGGCATTGAAAAGGCCTCAGTCGATTTTTAAGTCTGGAGTAGAAGTAGATTCAGGTTATTTTGATTCACTCTCCAGCTCCCAAAGAGAGCAATTCAGCCCATTGGAGCTTTATGCACTGGGACAAATAGCTCAGCGGATAAGTATCTCTTCTCAAGGTAGTCTCTTGAATATAGATACCGAAATGCCAGAGCCAGATTTGTCTTTCCAGTTTTCAAAAAAGGTAAAAAGTCTCATCGAGAAATACTCAATCCGCTATGTGCTAGAAAAGCAAAATAATCAGGTTGAATACTTGAAAGGTCAATTCAATATTGCTGAAAAAAATTACCAAGAAGCTCAAAATAATTTGGTTCGATTTAAAGAGCGAAATCAAGGAATCAACCTAGAAAGTTTGAGAGCAGTAGAGCAAAATTTCAACGCCGAATACAACTTGAAATTTGAGCTTTTCAGGACCATCTCTCAAGAGTTGGAGCTTGCTAAGATTAAGCTAAATAGTTTGAAGCCGATTTTTTCTCAAATTGAACCTCCTTATATCCCCAACAGACCTACTTCTCCAAGGTTACTTCTCACACTGGCTTTTTCATTTATTTTGGGAATAGTAGCTGGTACTGTATTTATTCTTTTTTATTACACCTTTGCATACTTCAAACTCCAGCAAAACAATTAGTACTGCTATCGAAGTATCGGTCATTATACCTTGCTTCAATAATTCTCGACATCTAGAAGAAAGCCTCCAGTCTGTAGCTGATCAAGACTTTTTATCCTATGAATGCTTGGTTATAGATGATGGTTCAGATGATGCTTCCTGGGATATTGCTGTAAGGTTTTCTCAATCCTATAAGCATTTCCAAGCTTTTCGAAGACCCGATTTTCTGCAAAAAGGTGCGAATTCGTGCAGAAATTTTGGAGCGGAAAAGGCACTTGGGGAATTTTTAGTTTTTTTGGATGCAGATGATTTGTTGGAAAAAGACGCGCTTTCTTACAGAGTCAGCAAATTACCTCTTGATGTCAATTTAGCTATTTTTAAGACAGCCAATTTCTCTGGTGATTATAATCAGATTAGTCCATTTTCAGATCTTATCAGGACTGGGCAAGGGGTGCAAGATTACCTAAATCTTTTTTTGAATTATCGGATTCCTTGGCACACTAGCAGTGGTCTTTGGAAAAAGTCTTTTTTTCAAAAAATAAATGGGTTTGATCCAGACCTACAGCGATTTCAAGATGTAGATATCCACATTAGAGCTTTGGCTCATGTAAGTTTAAAGCTTTGGGTTGACAACTCAATCAAATTCACATCTTTTTATCGTAAATCTGAGTTCCATCAGGAAGTGACACTCTCAAAAAGAATGTTTTTACTGAATCAGGGCTTTGTTTTTCTATCTAAATTAAGTGAGAATTTTGGGCAATCAATTTTGCCAAAGACTTCTGGCCTTGCTATTTACTTAGCCTTTAGATTTGAAGAGGTGATGCAAAAGTCCGAGGTACAAAAACTATCCCTTTTTTATGAGGAGCACATATCTGCTTGTAGGAAGGAACTAAAATGGATTTTTTCGCTTTATCGGATATTTTCTCATCCAAGTAAATTTCGAAAAGGTCTTTCGTATTTGATCTATCGATTCTATCTATTAAAAAATCCCCTTTCTTGAAAGCTTATTACGACAATATTGAATTTTTTGATTTACTAAGTCTACCACTTTATTTTGTAGTGGTCTATGCTGTTTTATTACTGACATCCAGAAAGGTTTTGCTGGAAGATCAGAAGTATTTAAACATCCATTTTTTGGCAGTTCTTCTTTTTTATTTGGTTGTAGGCTTAGTCGATTTTCATGTAAAACTGATTCCCTATTTCCCTGATACTAATTTGTTTACGAGGATTTTGGAAACGGGAATTACTCCCGACAATCAATCTATAGGAGTGAAGGTTGGTTATAAATACCTAGCCATTCCCGTCTATTGGCTTTCCTTGAAGTCTATTTACAATTATTTTCTTTTCAATATTCTTTTCTTTCAGATCGGACTGATTTTGATGGCAGGAGCTTTTAATCAGTTTCATCACATAAAAGATGTCTGGGTGCAGCGGTTCTTTCTGTTGCTTGCTGTATTCATGCCCTCTATCATCATCTACTCATTCACGCCTTTGCGGGAGAGCTATTTTGTGTTGGCTTTAGGTTTTTTCTTTTATGGATTGTCGCAAAAGAGGCTCATAAATATCTTTTTGATTGCAGGGATATTTCTTGCAGGTATTTTGAGAGTGCAATTGGTTCTTTATTTTCTGGTAGTGATCGGAGCAAAATATTTCTTCAGCCTGCGATTAAATAAAAAAACTATAGTTTTTTTCTTACTCATATTGATTCCGGTTTTCATTACCGGGCTCAACGCCGTATCCAGCCAATTGATAGGTATTTCCATCACTCCGGAAAGTTTGTCACTTTTTAGAAATATTCAGCGTATCAACTACTTTGAATCTGGGGTGACCTATCCTGAGGTGGACTGGAGTTCTTGGTTTGATCTAATCGTCGATTTCCCTGGACTTTTTTTTCAGTTTTTACTGGCTCCATTTCCTATTTTAATTTTCATTCCTTTTTGGACAAAGCTGGCTTATTTTGCTGATGGACTTTACACCTTAGGAATTCTTCTTTTTTTGATATTCTTTTGGAAGGATGTCAAGCCAAATAGTATTTGGTTCCTTTTTGCCCTACTTTATGTGGCGATGTCTTGTTTTTTCGAATTCCATTTGCTGGGGGCAGTTAGACATAGATTACCAGCTACTTTATTGATTATGGGGATAGTAGCATACGGTCTCGCCAATTACTTGCCAAAAATTCGGTGGTTTTTCAAGTCCTGATTTCTACCCTTCAGTCAGACGCTAGTCCTTTTTTGGGAAAGGCAATACCGACTTTAGTGATCTCACAAAGTGGTAAAAATGAGCATTTCATATCCGGAAATGTAGAGTTTCTCGCCTTCAGTGAACGTGGTCTTTCAAAAAGCCGCAATCGAGCAATTGAAAATACTAGAGCGAAAATAGCTCTAATTGCTGATGATGATGTTAAATTTGTCCCAGATTTTGATAAAAAGATCATTTCTGCGTTTACTAGATATCCGGATGCAGATATTATCACATTTAGAGTTCGAACACCTGAGGGCTTACCCTACAAAAAGTCATACCTTGAGCATAGCTTTACACATAGCAGGACGAGCATTTACAAAACTTCCTCTGTGGAGATAGCATTAAGGCCCGATAAAATAAAGCTAAAGGGTGTAAGATTTGATGAAAGCTTTGGCCTTGGAGCTAAATATAGCAGCGGGGAAGAGGTTATTTTTCTAAATGACTGTATCAATTCAGGTCTATCGCTTCGTTATGTCCCTGAAGAAATCGTAATTCACCCGTTGGAGAGTTCTGGTAAAATTTTGGATGAAAATTATTTCAAAAGCAAAGGAGCGATTGTCAGACGTTTATATGGCTCGTCTCCGGGACTTTTGATTGGATTAGGCTTTCTTTTAAAGCAATTGATTAAGAGCGGAAAAACCATTTCCTTTGTGGCAGCTTTAAGGGCTATTCTTAAAGGATTTTTTGCAAAAAATTGAGGATAAATTAATGCTCGTTTCGGTAATCACCCCTGTACACAACTCCTATGAGTTAGTGGAAGAAACTATTCAATCTGTCTTAAACCAAACTTTTAAAGACTGGGAGTTGATACTCATAGACGACAAGTCTTCGGACAATGGACTTCAAATACTGAAAAAATATGAAAAGTTAGACCCTCGAATTAGGCTCTTGGAAAACTCCAAGAATAAGGGAGCAGCACTTACCAGAAATCGAGGAATAGAAGCTGCTAAGGGTAGATTTATTGCTTTTTTGGATAGTGATGATTTGTGGGAGCCTACCAAACTTGAGCGACAATTAGAATTCATGACTTCGAATGGATTCCCTTTCACATTTACTGCCTATCGGAAATTTCGTGATGGTGAAATAGTGGGGGTTCAGGATGTTCCTGAGAAAGTCAATCACAAGCAATTACTCAAAACTTGTTCGATCGGTTGCCTGACTGCAATTTATGATACAGATCAGCTGGGTAAAGTGTATATGCCTGATATATCGAGAAGACAAGATTTTGCACTATGGCTCAAGCTTCTCAAATTGGTACCTTTCGCTTACGGTTTGAATGAACCGTTGGCAAAATATAGACTCCGCTCTGATTCGATTTCTGGAAATAAATGGAAAGCTGCTCAATATCAGTGGAGGGTTTATCGTGAATTTGAACACTTAAACGTATTTCAGGCAGCCTATTATTTTGTCAACTATACATTTTTTGGAGTATTGAAAACCTATTTTCACAAAGCAAAAAAATAAATCTTGTCCCCGATTATATCGGTCATTATTCCAGTTTATAAAGATTGGATACGCCTTCAAAACTGTCTTCAAGCTCTTCAGAATCAATCTGCTGATCACGATTGTTTTGAGGTGATTGTGGTAAACAATGAGCCCAACTTTTCCCCAGCGCCTTTGAGTCACTTTGATTTTAGAATTAAAGTTTTAAATCAGACCAAGCCAGGGTCTTATGCCGCTAGAAATAAAGGCCTTGAGGCTGTACAGGGTAAGGCAGTAATGTTTACTGATTCTGATTGCGAACCGGATCATTATTGGATAAAAAGAGCAATTGAGCTGATCCAGAAAGATGAATTTGAACTATTTGCCGGAAGAATAGACGTGGTATCGAAAATTGAAAATATTTGGGTTCGCTATGATCAAGCTTTTGCTTTCCCAAACGAAAGCTACGTACACGAGGAGAATTTCGGTGTGACTGCCAACCTTTTGGTTAAAGCTAAAGTGTTTGACCAGGTAGGAGGGTTTAAAGACTCGATGTTTACAGGAGGCGACTCTGAGTTTTGTAATCGCGCGGTCAAAGCCGGTTTCCGAATCAGCTATGATCAAAGCCTGATTGTGAAGCATCCAGCAAGGGAAAGTTGGAATTCGTTGCGAACAAAAGCGATCAGATTTGGGGGAAGATTACCACAAGGAAAATCCAGATTAATCATCTGGTTAAAACTCTTGGGGAAATTTAGAATTCGATTTTCGGATCATTCAAAAATATGGGGGCTAAGCGGAGTTTCTTTAATCGATAAAACAGCATTTAGCCACATCAAACAAAGGCTCAGGTGGGTAGAGGCTTGGGAGTCAATGCAGGTATTTTTTGGGAAAAGCGCTGGAAGAAAATAGTGTGAAGGAATTCCTTAAATTAATCTTGATTTCGTTTCTTTTTGGGGTTTTTTCGATTCACCATTCATTTTCTCAATCTATAAATGCAGGAGTTCCCATTCTGGAAGAGACTATTCGTCGTCAGCAAATACTTGGAAAGCTAGACAGGAATTATTCTTTTTTTGTCCGCCCACTAGTTTTAAATGATGAACTATTAGATAGCCTAGGAGATTTGAAGTCTCCTTATTTTTCAGATATCTATCGTTCAAAAAAGAGTTATTTTGGTTTGACTCCTGTGATTTCCACGACTACTTACAATAGTAGCCGTCCTTATGGCTGGGGTAATAAGGGGTTACTACCAAACGTAGGTTTTCAAAGCTATCTTTCGGCAGGGTTTGCAGGGAAATTTAGATTTTTGAAATTTCAGTTTCAGCCCGAGTTTGTTTACGCTGAAAATCGACCTTTTGAGGGGTTTTCATCAGAATTTTCCTCTTCTGTAATCAGGTCTAGATTTTTTTATTGGAATAATGGAGACAATCCCGAACGTTTTGGAGATCAACCAATCAACCGTTTATGGTGGGGTCAGTCTGAGTTTTTATTGTCTTTCGGCCCTGTGGATATGGGGATCTCAACACGGTCTATTTGGTGGGGACCTGGGAGATATAATTCTCTAACCTTCAGCGATAATGCAGAAAGCTTTCCTCATTTAACTTTGCAAACTAACCGTCCAATTAAAACACCTATCGGACACTTTGAAGGTCAAATTCTTATTGGACGGTTAGAAAATAGTCTATTGGAACCGAGCCAATCGGATTCGCTCAATAGGCGGCTTTTTAGGAGATTTGATGGGGATTGGCGCTACTTGAATGCCATGCATCTTACATATCAGCCATCCTTTCTGCAAGGTTTATTTCTAGGTTTTTCTCGCACATTTCAGCAATACAATCAATTTAGGGGAAATACTTTTAATGATTGGTTTCCTATTTTTGAAGTTTTTCAAAAAAAATCGCTTTTTACTAACGGGAACTCGGTCCAATATGACAGCAGAGGCCAAGATCAGCAAGTAGTCGTTTCCTTTCGATTTTTATCACCAAAAGGGAGATTTGAAATCTATAGCGAATATGGACGCAGAGATCATGCATTTGACTGGCGAGATTTTATTATGAACCCAGAGCATGCGAGAGCTTTTCTTCTAGGATTTCAGAAACTAGTTCCGCTGGAAAAGCCTGAAAGCTACCTGCAAATCAGTGGGGAACTCACTCATCAGCAAGAATCAGTCAACCGCTATATTCGCTATCGAGGATTAATTGGCAATCAGACTTGGCATACGCACGGCCTTGCTAGGGGATTTGTAAATAGAGGAGAAAGTTTAGGAGTGGGGCAGGGGGTAGGTTCGAATGTTCAAACTTTAGAGATCAGTAAGGTCGAAAGATTTAATAAACTCGGTTTACTCTTTGAAAGAATTGAGAATCATCAAGATTTCTTTTATCGAGCATTTGGACAAAGTTCTGAAAAATCACCTTGGGTAGACTACAGCCTTGCTTTGCTTTGGGATCAGCAGTGGAATAAGCTACTTTTCAGTTCCAAGGTCCAATGGGTAAAAGCTTACAATTATCAATGGCAATCTTCAGGTATCAGCTCGGTCGATTTTCCTCCTTCTAGTTCAAAAAATGCACTTTTTGTTGAATTGAGTTTGATTTATCAAATCAGTAAAAACTAGCTTATTTCAAGATTTTATTTCACCAAAAATCCCTTAGTTTTGCCCTGAGTTTGAGGTGAGTAACTTTGGTACTCACTTTTTATCTTTTCGATCCTCAGTATAAATTAATTTTGGGGGCTGAAAAGGCTTCTGACTGATAGACTTCTAGGTTTCAAGGTAAATTGGGACTGAAAGGGCGAAGCTGTACCGGATTTTAACTATTAACAATATTAGTTTTTATGCTTAAACCACTTAATGAATCAAAAATCGGCATCATAGGGCTTGGATATGTTGGCCTGCCATTGGCTGTGGAGTTTGCCAAAAAATTCCCGGTAATTGGGTTTGATATAGATCAAAAGAGAATAAATGACCTAAATGCGGGACACGATTTCACACTAGAAGTGGAGGATGAATTGCTCCAATCCGTCCTAGTGAAAAGTAACCCAGAAATCGGGTCTAATGGGCTTTTTAATACGGCCGTATCTGAGGACTTATCAGATTGCAATATTTACATTGTAACGGTCCCAACACCTACAGATAGGCACAATCGTCCGGTATTGACTCCCATGATTAAGGCTTCAGAGAATATTGCAAAATATCTCAAAAAGGGAGATGTGGTCATCTATGAATCTACGGTATACCCAGGGGTGACAGAAGATGATTGTGTGCCTGTTTTAGAAAGAATATCAGGATTAAAATACAATGAGGACTTTTTTGCAGGCTATTCTCCAGAAAGAATCAACCCTGGAGATAAAGAACATACAGTAGCAAAGATCTTAAAAGTGACGTCAGGAAGCACGCCGGAAGTTGCTGAGTACGTCGATCAGCTTTACAAAACCGTAATCATCGCAGGTACGCATAAGGCTTCTTCAATTAAGGTCGCCGAAGCAGCAAAAGTGATTGAAAACTCACAACGCGATATCAATATTGCTTTCGTAAATGAACTTTCAAAAATCTTCAATCTTTTAGGTATAGATACGAATGAGGTGCTTGAGGCTGCCGGTACCAAGTGGAATTTCTTGAAGTTTAAACCAGGCTTGGTTGGTGGACATTGTATTGGAGTAGACCCTTTTTATCTTGCTCAAAAAGCCCAAGAAGTAGGCTATCATCCAGAGATAATTTTAGCCGGTAGAAGACTCAATGATAGTATGGGTAAGCATGTGGCTACCGAAACGATCAAACACATGATGCGCAAGGATCTGAAAGTGATTGATTCAAAAGTTTTGATTTTGGGCTTTACTTTCAAAGAAGATTGCCCTGATGTGAGAAATACCCGCGTGATTGACATTTACAATGAGCTAAAGTCTTTTGATATGGATGTGGATGTCTTTGATCCATGGGCTAATTCTCAGGAAGTAGCGCATGAATATGGATTGACTTTACTTCCCGAGTCCCCGCAACTGGAGGATTATTCTGCCATTATCTTGGCTGTAGCACATAAAGAATTTAAAGGCATGGATATTTCTAAATCTGCTAATCGAGTGGTTTTCGATGTGAAGGGGATTTTAGGGAAGAGTTTAGTCGATGCCAGACTTTAAATTTCCCAATAGTAAAGTCTAATATTTTACTAATTTTGAAACAAAATTTCTGATTAGAGTAATTCTCAAAATTCTTTTTATGCAAAAATTGATTAGACCAATAATTTTTGGGTTGGTGCTCGTTGCCGCCCATTTTTCTTGTGTTCCCAATAAAAAAGTGATTTACATGCAGGAGCTCGAGGAGTCTATGGGGCCGCTTGTAGAGTCCAGTGATCGATATGGCTATCAAACAGAGGACTACCTTTTACAGGTCAATGATATTGTAGAAGTAAGTATCAAAACTACCGATCCAGAGCTTAATAAAGTTTTCAATGTGGTAGTGGCTGAAAACAACAATATGGCTCAAATGGGAGGCGCTCAAGGTGCTGGGGATGCTTTTTTCATGAATGGTTACACGCTTGATGATCAAGGAATGGTAGAAATACCCCTTGTTGGCGAGCTTAAATTTTTGGGATTGACTACCAGAGAAGCAAAAGAGCTTGTAGAGTCTAAGGTAGTTAAATATGTCAAGGAGGATGAATATTTCGTGCGCGTCAGATTAGGGGGGGTTCGATTTAGTGCTTTGGGAGAATTTAACCAATCAGGAAAATATACAATTCTCCAAAATAGGGTTACTATTTTTGAAGCAATTGCCTTCGCAGGTGATTTAAGTAGACTAGCCAAGCGAGATGAAGTTCTCCTTGTAAGACAATACCCTGATGGTTCTCAAATTCATAAAATCAATTTGCTTGACAGGGAGCTTTTAGGCTCCGAGTATTATTTTTTGAAGCCAAACGATATGATTTATGCCGAACCGATGAAAGTAAGGGAAATCGGTGCAGGGAATACCTTGGTAGAGACTTTGACGCTATTTACCACCACAGTGACAGCGATTGCGCTCATTTTGACTTTGATTCAAAATAATTAAAATATGTCT
>LJXT01000097.1 GCA_001314815.1 Algoriphagus marincola HL-49 | reverse complement strand
GGGGCAAAGCAAATTGTAATTGTGACCGATGGAGTATTCTCTATGGACGGAACGATCGCTCAGCTGGATAAAATTGTAGATTTGGCTGAAAAGTACGAAGCCATGGTCATGTCCGATGAATGTCATTCCACAGGTTTCATTGGGAAGACAGGGCGCGGAGTTCACGAACATTGTGGTGTCATGGGCAAGCTAGATATCATCACGGGTACGCTAGGGAAGGCCTTAGGAGGAGCGTCTGGAGGATTTACTTCAGGAAAGAAAGAAATCATCGAATTACTTCGTCAACGTTCGAGACCTTATCTTTTTTCTAATACCCTTGCACCTTCGATTACGGGAGCTTCCATTGCAGTTTTTGAATTGCTTTCGGAAACCACAGAACTACGCGATAAGCTAGAAGACAATACGAAGTACTTCCGGAGTAAAATGGAGGAAGCAGGCTTTGATATCAAACCCGGTCAGCATCCCATTGTGCCTATCATGCTTTATGATGCGGTCTTGTCTCAAAAAATGGCCGAAAAATTATTGGAGAAAGGAATTTATGTAATAGGATTTTACTATCCAGTAGTCCCTAAGGGTCAGGCGAGAATTCGCGTACAAATATCGGCAGCACATGATAAGGAGCATTTGGACCAAGCAATTCAGGCTTTTATTGAGGTAGGAAAAGACCTTGGAGTGCTTTCTTAAAACTACTTAAAAAAAAATCCCGATTTGAGCGATCAGATCGGGATTTTTTTAAGATTTACTCGTCATAGCCATCTTTCGACGCTTTTTCATTTCGTATTCCTCAAGATCTTCAAAGCGTTCATTGACATCATGGTTGGCCAGGTAATCGTTAAGTGTCTCTCTTACTTCCTGAAAAGACATGTTATGCAAAATCTTTCCATTTTTGGCCATGGAGATCTGTCCTGTCTCTTCCGAAACAATCAAGACTAGTGAATCGGTAGTTTCCGACATTCCGATCCCCGCTCGGTGCCTCAATCCAAACTGGGCAGGAACCTCTCGCTCGGTCACTGGAAGAATACAGCGTGCGGCTTTGATTTTACCGTTGTGAATGATGACAGCACCATCGTGAAGAGGGCTATATTTATTAAAAATCGAAATCAATAATCTCTTTGAAAGCTCAGCATCCAAAATATCTCCACTCTCTGCATAAAACTTCAATTCGGTACTTTTTGAAATAACCATCAATGCGCCTGTATTACTACCGGCAAGGGTTTTGGAAGCCTCAATGATTGGATTAATATTGAATGAGGTATCGTCTTTCTTTTTCCAGAAGAAGAGAAGATCTCTCCACATATTGTCACTGGAAAGGAGGGAGGATCGACCTATAAGAAGGAGAAATTTACGGATTTCAGGAGCGAAGATGATAATAGCAGCTAAAACACCGACTCCCATGAATTGACCCAAAATCGAGGATAGTAATTCCATCCGCAAGGCCAATACCAATAAGTAAATCAGGTAAATCGACAGGAAACCAAGAAAAATCTTAATCGCTACGCTACCTTTCAAAAGTTTGTAGACCTGATACAATAGCATAGATACCAACGCAATATCAATCATATTGACGATGGATACATCTAGGAATCCTATTTTAAAAAGAAAGGTCAAGCGTAGAGTTGTTTAAATAGTTTTCGGGTTTCGTTTGCTTCTTTTACGTCATGTACTCTCAGGATGTTAGCTCCTTTCATTAAAGCCACCATATTCAATGCAGTGGTGCCGTTTAGGGCTTCAGAAGGGGCCACTTCCAATAGTTTATAAATCATGGATTTTCGAGATAATCCTACCAAAATCGGAAGGTTGATCATATCAAAAAGCTCCAAATTTTTAAGCAGAAAGTAATTTTGTTCCAGTGTTTTAGCAAATCCAAAACCAGGATCAATGATTACATCTTTGATGCCAAACTCTCTTATAATATGTAGCTTTTCTGAGAAATAGTTCAAGATTTCCCGTAAAATATTTTCATAATCAGTTTTTCCCTGCATATTTTGAGGAGTTCCCTGCATATGCATGATGATGTAAGGCACTGATATTTCCGAAATGGTTTCATACATATTTGGATCTAGTGAACCTCCTGAAATGTCATTAACCATATGAGCTCCTGCTTCTATTCCTCGTCTAGCTACTTCTGACCTAAACGTATCCACAGAAAGTATTATCTCAGGAAATTCTTCGCTGATCCATCGGATAGGATTTTCAATTCGTTGGATTTCTTCCTCTATACTAATATTTGCAGCGCCTGGCCTGCTACTATAGCCCCCAATGTCAAGTATGTCAGCTCCCTCAGAAATCATTTGATGGGCCCTTCCTAATACGTCGCCTTTATTTATTTTTAGCCTGCTTCCCTCATAAAAAGAGTCTGGAGTGAGATTCAATACTCCCATTATTTGAGGTTTGTCCCATAGAATCAGCCTTCCTTTGATAAGTAGTGTAATCTTTTGAGGAAATAATTTATCTTCGATCGTCGAAGGAAAAGATATAAGGCTCATTAAAACAGCAAGAAATTGGAAACTAAAACCAATAGCGAATATACACAAGTAATCATTCGATGTAAAGAACTCTTTCGTAAGAAAACGCTCGATTATGGGACTTCTTGGCGGATAATGCGTCTCGCATCTATTACAGATCAGATTTTTATCAAAGCTCAACGGATTCGGTCCGTACAGGAGAAGGGGAGTCAGAAAATAGATGATCCATTGGAAGATGATTTTATAGGCATTATCAATTATTCTCTCATTGCTTTAATACAGATATCCTTCAAAGATGATGAACGAATGGAACTCCCATTTGAGGAGTTGGAAAAGCATTACGATCAGTGGGTAGATTTGACAAGGGGCTTATTGGAAAATAAAAATCATGACTACGGCGAAGCTTGGCGTGATATGAGAGTCAGTTCTATGACTGATATTATCCTCATGAAATTGCTTCGTCTGAAGCAAATCGAAGACAATCAGGGCAAAACACTGGTCTCTGAAGGAATTGAAGCTAATTATCAGGACATGATTAATTATGCGGTTTTTTGTTTAATCAAAATGGGATACCATCATGCTAGCTAAAGGAATACTCTGGGTTTTAAGATTTTTGGTAGGAGGCTTATTTATTTTTTCGGGACTGATCAAAGTCAATGATCCGGTCGGAACAGCCATCAAATTGGAGGAGTATTTCGATGTTTTTTCCAATGATATTGCGGGCTTTTTTATTTATTTGAAGCCATATGCTCTTTATTTAGCAGTTTTTCTAGTAGTACTTGAGGTAGTTCTCGGGGTCATGCTCATACTCGGAGTTCGAAGCAAGTTGACCGTCTGGTCTTTGACCGGAATGATCCTTTTCTTCACCTTTCTTACCTTCTTTTCTGCATATTTTAATAAGGTGACTGATTGTGGATGTTTTGGGGATGCTATCAAGTTGACACCATGGGAGTCTTTTTATAAGGATATTATATTGCTGGTGATGATTTTGGGAATCCTGGCTTTAAAAAAGCATTTGCCCAAATCTTCCTCAGCTTGGCAGAAACGTGTTGTGTGGTTGGTTGGTGTCCTTTGTTTTGTCCTTTCCCTGACCGCTATCAGAAATCTTCCTTTCATTGATTTTCGTGCTTATAAAGTAGGGGTAAATATTCCTGACAATATGCAGCCGTCTGAACCTTTGCAATACTCATATGTGATGAAAAAAGATGGAGAATTGCTCACAATGGATCAATACCCCACGGATAAGAGTTATGAATTTGTAGAGATGAATTTGAAAAACCCCGAGGCTTTACCAAAGATTTCGGACTTTTCGGTTTGGAATGAATCAGGAGATCAGTCTGATTTCATTTTTGCAGGTAACAAAGTTCTTGTTTTAAGTCCGAATATGGGGAAAATTGATCAGGATGATTTACCTCAAATTCATGAATTGGTTAAAAATATGGAAGGAGCTCCGGTCGATGTGGTATTGATGGCAGCTGCGCCTCAGGAAGAGATCGATGCTTTTATTTCAAAGAATGGTTGGAGTATTATTGGTATGCAGTCGGATGCAACCGTCGTAAAAACCATTATTAGATCCAATCCGGGTATTGTGATTATGAAGGATGGTACCGTCTTAGCTAAATATCATCATAATAATACACCTACTGCTTCCGAAGTTCTAGATTTATTTATTCAATGATGGAGGTGCTCAAAGTTGTTCTTGTTGGACTTCCAGGCTCAGGTAAAAGTACCTTTGGTAAGGTCTTGGCAAAAGAACTGCGAGTTGATTTTTTAGACCTGGATAGGCTGATTGAGGAGCAGTCTGGAAAAACCATTCCCATGATTTTTTCAGAGAAAGGTGAGGGAGCATTTCGTGAATTGGAATCAAAAGAACTTGAAAGGGTCTTAGGGAATGATAAATCTTTTGTTTTGGCATCAGGTGGTGGATGTCCCTGTTTCAACGATAATATGGACCTCATCAATCAAAAGTCTATTTCCGTCTATTTGGATGTTCCTTTGAATGAAATTTCATCTAGACTTCAACACTCTAGAGTATCAACTAGACCCATGTTTGAAGGCTTGGATGCCGGAGAAATAACCTTAAAATTAAAAAATCTACTTGCTCAGCGTGGAAGTTTTTACGAGCAGGCAAAAATAAAACTCAGCGGGAAAGACTTCTCTGCTGAGTTTCTAATTATGGAATTGACGAGTGTTTTAAAAGGTCAATCCGAGAGTTAAAACTCCATTGATGATTGAATTTTCTACTTCGGTAATTGGTCCGATGTTATTGTTTTGACTGTCTAGAACCTGATAGGATTGGTATAGGGCACTAGATTGCTGATTTACCAAAGCAAAATCTATATTGAAACTATTGAATCGTACTCCAACACCTCCGGTGATTTGAGTGGTACTCCTGTCAATAAAATTATCTGCAAAAGGATCGCCAAAGTATGCATAGCCTCCTCTGATATAAAACTTATCAATTCTTCCCTCAGCGCCGATTCGATAATTTACAGTACTGGTATAGAGGCTTTGGATAGCCTGATTGTCTGGTCCTTCATTGAAACTGTCAGAGTTGATTCTTGCCGCAGAATAATCAACCCAATCCACATCGGCCGAGATGAAACCATTTTTGCCCAAAAAGAAAGTAGCTCCACCGCCTAGTCTCAAAGGTGTATTTAATCTAAAGTTGTTGATAAAAAGATCAGTAACGGCCTCCTGCCTACCCAAAGTGATATCTTCAGGTTCATAATAGAAGTTGTTATATTCTGCAACCATGGAAGCTTGATACTCTTCATTCAACCCATACCAGGTAGGACTCTGGAAATTAAACCCTAAATTCAAGAAATCAATGGGCTTATAGATTACTCCTACATTTAGATTGAATCCTGCCCCGTTGATAAACAAATCCTCACGAAGTGAACTTGTGAAAAGCGGTTCGTCAATAAACTCTTCATTGTAAATTTTCTGGGAGAAATAACTGAGAGACCTTATTCCCAAAGACCCTCCTATAAAAAGCTTGTGGTCGAAATTAGCTCCATATCCAAAGGTAATCTGGTTGGACGAGCCTTCCTGCAATATGTTTTCATCTTGAAAGGGAAGGCCTAAGACAAAGGAATCATAGGTATCTGGATTGGCAATGGGGTTGCCGTCTTGATCAAATGCCAATGGATTGATCTGATAAGTCTGATATGCCATACCGGTAATACCAAAGGTTTCAATTTGGCTCTCAGGGATACCAAAAGCATCTTGGAGATAGAAATCAATAATTGATGTTTCCCCTAAAACATCTGAAAAATAACCAAACTCAGAATTGAAATTTGCAATACGCTGAATGCTGATTCCCCAAGACCCACCTTTAAATGAACCTCTTTCCATTACCCCTTTTGGATTCGCAAATACGATGGATAGATTGGGGGCAGAAAAATTAGAAGTATTGTAGGATCTGTTTTGTCCAAGATAATTTGTCTGTACGCCCCAATCGCTGTATCCCAAACTAATTGAAGCTTCTGATTTTCTGAAAAAACCTAAGCCTGCAGGGTTTCCGGCGATATTTGATACATCACCACCTAGAGACCACTGTGTTCCCCCAATGGCCATGATTCGTGCTGAACCTGCTGGGAAACTTTGACTGAATCGTAAGGCATCTTCAAAGTATCCACTTTGTGCAGCAGCACCCAAAGAGAATATCGAAAAGACAATAGCGATTATATACCTCATAAATTTTAATGATAGTTTGAATTTTAAAAACGAAAAAATGATTGAAACGGATAAGTTTAATTCAAAAAAAAAGGGGAATTAATTTCCCCTTCCTCCTCTCGATCCTGATGAGGAACTACTTCTCGAGACACCACCTCCGGAAGATCTCATACCTCCGCCAGATGAACTTCTGGATGGGATACTCATTCTACTAGGTGTGCTGGAGCCTCGACTTGGTGTATAAGTTCTGTTGGTTGTGCCTCGATTGTAAGAAGGACTAGAACTTCTGCCAGGAATAGCACTTCTATTATAAGAAGGACTAGTGCTTCTTCTTGAATTATAATTATTCATAGATCTTGAAGGCGCATATCCACTTCTGTCCATAGTTCTTGTGGAAGGTCTAGCAGTCGGCATAGCACTTCTTGATCGCGTCGCAGATGATCGATTCATGGCTGCAGATCCTGTATTTCTAGGAGAGGAATTTGCTATCCTAGATCTGTTAGAGTTATAATAATCTGATTGACTATTTGAGAAATCTCTGGCAGGGACTCTAGATCGATCCGATGAAACCAAGCTTCTATTGGACATCGCACTTCTACGAGCCTGGGCTCTTGAAGTATTAGGTAATACAGCACTGCCACGGTCTCCTGAGACTCCCGCTAGTGAAGCTCCCCTAGTAGGTCTTGCTCCTCTTACGATTCTTCTGTCTCCAAACTCACCACCTGGCAATACATAAATTGGTCGGTTACCATAGATGGGCATTCCCCATCCCGGACCCCATCCGCCTCCCCAGGCGTAATTAGGACCCCAGAAAGGATCGTAAAATCCTCCGAATCCCGGTCGGAAAAATGGATTGCCCCAAGGTGAGCCCCAGAAAGGACTGCCGAAACCGAAACCAATATTCATTGAAAATCCTGGTCGGAAACCCCAACCTGGACCAAATCCACCTCCCCAGCCAAAGCCAGGACCCCAGAAAGGATCCCACATTCCAAATCCCCAAGGATTAAATCCTGTCATAAATCCCATGCTAAATGCAAGGCCGGAGTTAAATCCTGAATTGAAAGAGGAATTATTGTTGTTATTGTCGTTTACAGAAAAATTATTGTAAGCGTCAATATCTCCTGAAGTTCCCTCTGTATTGGTGTTGTCATCAAAATAAATGACATCATCTCCTGTTTCTTCGGGAGTGGAAGAGTATTTTGCCAAATACTCCGGATTTACATTTCTACTGCTGAAACTTTCGGCAGGGACTGATTGAGCTACATCAAATTGCTCAAAAGTCTCCGGAGTATTATTTGCTACGGCATAAGTACTCGAAATTTGAGCATCAGAAGCCATGAAATAGAGATTATCCGATGGGCTGGTACTCGCTATTTGAGATGTAGAGCAAGCACTCAAAGTCACTGCTCCGATGATTACTAATGATAAGATGCCTTTAAATTGCCTCATAGCTTTGATTAGTTGTTAATACAGTATACGGCCTTAAGGATGTAGGGTTATTCTTTTTGGCTATATTTGCGACGCTTAATTTAGCAAAATTATCTACAAATAACTTCCAAATCAACTATAATGAGTAAAGGACTTCCAAAACGAAGTGAGGATTATTCCCTTTGGTATAATGAATTAGTAAAAAGAGCCGATTTGGCTGAGAATTCGGCTGTTAGAGGCTGTATGGTCATTAAACCTTATGGATATTCAATCTGGGAAAAAATGCAAGCCGAGTTAGATCGGATGTTTAAAGAAACTGGTCACACCAATGCTTATTTCCCACTCTTTATCCCTAAGTCATATTTGAGCAAAGAAGCTTCTCATGTAGAGGGCTTTGCAAAAGAATGTGCCGTAGTCACTCATTATCGATTAAAGAACGATGAGAATGGAAAGGGAGTAGTTGTAGATCCTGAAGCTAAGCTGGAGGAAGAGCTGATTGTTCGTCCTACCTCAGAGACAGTTATTTGGAGTACTTACAAAAACTGGATCCAATCATACCGTGACCTTCCGCTGCTAATCAATCAGTGGGCTAATGTGGTTAGATGGGAAATGCGAACTAGACTTTTCCTTCGCACAGCAGAGTTTCTTTGGCAAGAAGGCCACACAGCCCATGCGACCAAAGAGGAGGCTGAGGCTGAAACACTTCAAATGATGCAGGTGTATGCTCAGTTTGCAGAAGAATTCATGGCTCTACCGGTGGTGAGAGGAAGAAAGACTGAAAATGAGCGTTTTGCAGGTGCTGAAGATACTTTGTGTATTGAAGCAATGATGCAGGATGGTAAGGCTCTTCAGGCTGGAACTTCTCATTTTTTGGGACAAAATTTTGCAAAAGCCTTTGATGTAAAATTCGCCACCAAGGAAGGTGGTCTTGATTTTGTCTGGGGAACATCCTGGGGCGTGAGTACCCGTCTGATGGGAGCGTTAATCATGGCTCACTCTGATGATAATGGACTAGTATTGCCACCTAAACTTGCCCCGATGCAGGTAGTAATTGTTCCGATTTATCGTGGAGATGATGAATTTAAGGCTGTAAGTGCCAAAGCTAATGAGTTGGTTTCAGCACTGAGAAAAGCTGGGGTTTCTGTCAAATTTGATGATCGTGACACGCACAAGCCAGGATGGAAGTTTGCTGAATATGAATTGAAAGGTGTGCCTCTTCGAATTGCGCTTGGTCCGAGAGATTTGGAAAATGGAACTGTCGAAATCGCTAGAAGGGATACCTTGACAAAAGAATCGTTTGCATTGGATTCCATGCCAATCGAAGAGAAGGTTAAAGCACTTTTAGATGAGATTCAAATATCTATCTATCAAAAAGCGAATGATTTCAAAGAGTCGCATACGACCGAGGTGAACTCTTGGGAAGAGTTTCAGGAATTGTTGGAAACCAAAGGTGGCTTCCTTTCCGCTCATTGGGATGGAACTAGTGAGACTGAAGACAAGATCAAAGAAATGACCAAGGCGACTATCAGATGTATCCCGCTTGATCAAAAAGAAGAAATTGGAAAATGTGTGTTAACAGGAAGGCCATCCAAAGGCAGAGTGCTTTTTGCGAAAGCTTACTAAATTCAAACCCGGTCGAACCGGGTTTTTTTATTGACTTTTATTCTAAAACTAAATTGTTTTCGAAGTTTCTATTTCCATTATAATTCTTTGTCGTATCTTGGATTTTAGTAATCAAGGTTTCAAATGTCAATATTGATTTTAGGAAGTTTGTTGGGAATTGGGCTGATTTTATTAATGGCTGAGATTCTCTTTGTTCCCGGGACCACCGTAGTGGGAATTTTTGGATTGGTAATCAGTCTATCAGGAATAGCCTATGCCTTTCTGACATTTAGTCCTGAAACAGCTTGGTGGATCACTACTGGAGCAGTCATAATCAATCTAGCTGCTGTGGTTTATGGGTTTCGCTCTGGTGTTTGGGATAAATTTTCCTTGAAGTCCTCCATGCAGGGAGGCGCATTTGACGACCGCTTAGTTGGAGTTCAGGTGGGAATGATGGGAAAAGCTGCTTCTGACATCAAACCTTACGGAAAGGCGGATTTCCAAGATCAAATCTATGAAGTCAAATCCGAATCTGGATTCATTCCGGTGGGTACGGAGATTACCGTTATTCGAGTAGAAAACAATCTGATTTTAGTTAAATAATTATGGATCCAAACAGCTCAATGTTCATTTTAATCGCTGCAGTGGCAGGGATTATTCTTTTATTCATCTTCCTTTATTTCGTGCCTGTCAATCTTTGGATTACAGCACAATTTGCGAATGTCCGGGTAGGAATTGGCGAGCTTATCGGAATGAGAATCCGAAAAGTGCCGCCAAGTATTATTGTCAATTCTATGATCACAGCTACAAAAGCCGGCTTGGAGCTTACTACAAACGACTTGGAAACTCACTATTTGGCAGGCGGTAATGTGCCTACCGTGATTAGAGCATTAATCTCTGCGGATAAGGCAAACATCAATCTTTCATTCAAGCAAGCTACCGCTATTGATTTAGCAGGTAGAGATGTATTTGAAGCTGTTCAAATCAGTGTAAATCCAAAAGTGATCAATACGCCAAGTGTAGCAGCAGTGGCTGCCGATGGTATTCAATTGATTGCAAAAGCGCGTGTAACAGTTCGAGCTAATATTGCCCAATTGGTAGGTGGTGCTGGGGAAGAAACTATTTTAGCGCGTGTGGGTGAGGGTATTGTGACTTCAATTGGCTCGGCAGAAGCACATAAAAGTGTACTCGAAAATCCAGACAAAATCTCCAAACTAGTATTGCAGCGAGGCCTCGATGCAGGTACTGCTTTCGAGATCCTTTCGATCGATATTGCAGATATTGACGTAGGAACCAATATCGGAGCAAAACTTCAAATCGATCAGGCTTCTGCTGACCTTAAAGTAGCAGAGGCCAAGGCAGAAGAGCGAAGAGCGATGGCAGTTGCCTTGGAACAAGAGATGCGAGCCAAGTCGGTGGAAATGCGTGCAAAAGTAATTGAAGCGGAAGCAGAAGTTCCTTTGGCTCTCGCAGAGGCTTTCCGATCTGGCCAGCTTGGAGTGATGGATTACTATCGAATGGAGAATATCAAATCAGACACTTCCATGAGAGATTCTATAGCCAATTCGGATTCGGATAGTTCGGATTCGAGCAAGGGCAAAAACGAGAAAAAATAAGAAAAGGGCCTAGCGCCCTTTTTTTCTTTTTTTAGAACCCTCGGGTTCCACTACAATGATTGGTCTGTAGGTACATTTGACAAGAATCGTATTTTTAAACTGGTCAAAAATTATGTTTTCATAATCTACCGGAAGGACATTTTTTCCTGTTTTATCGAAAAGCCCGAATTTCCCATCTGACTCAGCTGTCAGCCAGCGACCATCCTGCACCAGAATACTATCAAATAGGTTTTCTAATTTCGGATCTTGATTGGAAGAGTAAAAGCCTGCTTTTCCATTACGGATAGCTATAAATTCGCCTTCCTCCAAGGGAATGATGTTTTCAAAGCTTTCTACTCCTTTGTACTCATTTTCAGCGCTTAGAATGAATTTTTCTGATGATTTTTCACCGATCGCTCTTCCATTGGATTGAATACTGACTTTATCCCAGTTTGCATCGGAAAGGATTTTTCCGCTTCGGTCAATAATGCCCCAAAAACCCCCTTTTCTGAAGGCAGCAATTCCATTTTTGAAACTTCCCATTTCATCAAGGCTTGGACTAATTATCCACTGACCTTTGGAGTCCACGGCTCCCCATTTACCTAATTCATTACTAGCAGGGAAAAGTTTTTCATCACTTCCACGGATAAAAGAAAGACTATCGCTTGGGCCTACCAGCCATCCATCTCTTCCCAATAGACCCAGTTTATTGTCTCTAAATTTCACATTGTACAAATCCGGGCCGATCCGGTTTACCTCGGTCATTCCTACGGCATCTAGCAGAATGCCATCCTCTTTCATTACTCGACGAAGCTTGCCATGAATGTATTCGAGCATAAGGTCATTTTCGAAAGAGATTCTGTGGAAACTATTGTATCGAATATTAGCCTGAATAGGGTCTCCCTCTATCAATAGATATTGGTTTTCGTTGAATCCAAAGTAAAAGTTTCCTCGGGTATGCTCAAGTGAATCCAAAACAGCTTCCAGGACCACTCGACCTTCCATATTGAGTAAGCCATATCCTTCTACATCTTTGATTAAAAGGTAGTCACTTTCATTATCCTCTAATAATTCATAATCTTTTGTGGGATTGATGGACAAGGGTAAATAGTACTTTCCTTTATCTTCTGCAATTACCTGTCCTCTTCTGCTGATCCAAGCATGATCCAACACTCCTAAAGACCGAGTTGTCCCTTTTCCTCTTTCATAGACAAAGTATTCCTGACCTTTTTTAGCAAGAAGAAGATTGAAAAAGACCTCTATTTGATCATATTTTAGGTTCAGAATTTTTTGACCATATTCGTGATAGGCTCCCAGTCCAGATTCGCCCTTTACCAAAATCCAGGGCGATAGATACTGATAGACTTCTTGGCCTTCGATTTGGACAGCAGGTTGATAGTCATTGGAAAGGAGAAAAAGACCCTCATCGGTTTCTGCTATTCTCACTGCTTCCCCGAGTACGAGGATATCTTTATACATCAACCTTGAAACAAGGCTCATTTCCGAGTTATAAACCTCCCAGGTTTGTGCATTTGATTTACCGATCAGGAAAAGAGCGAAAAAGATTGGAATGTAAAGTTTTTTGAGGTTTTCCATGTCCTAGAATAATAAAGACCAAAGAAAGCTACTTCTTTGGTCTTCATCTATGTTATTGAACCGAATTATTTGTCTGATTTTATCTTGTCAAGATCGAATAGGTCTGAAATAATCTCGATCATTTCCTCTGCCTCGTCCCGCTTACAAGCATTTTTTAAATGAATTACCGGAACCTTGAGGATTTTTTGCATCATGCTTTTGGTAATCTTATCGATGATTGCTACCTCATCCTCAGATGCGTTTTTGAGGAACCGAGACATTTCCTCTAGTCGAATCTGCTCCAGTGACTGCTTTAATTTATTGATGGTAGGAGAGACCATCATTTCCTTTTTCCAATTGTAGAACTCGTCAATTGATTCTGAAATCAGTTTTTCCACATCAGGAATCGAAGCAAGTCTTTTATCAAGAGCCTCAGAAGCTTTACTTCGAATATTATCTACGTTGTAAAGAATCACCCCAGGTACTTCTTCTACAGTAGTTTCAATAGATCTAGGGACTGAGAGGTCAATCAGAAGTTTGTATGATTGGATTTTGAAACGACTGATGAGTTCTTTGGTGATAAAAGGGTCATTTCTATGAATGGAAGACACAATCACGTCTGCCTCATCCATGGCTTGATCTAATTGATCAAATGGAACCACCTCAAAACCCAACTCAGCAGCTATAATTTCTGCCTTCTTTTGTGTACGATTGGAAATCTTGACCTTCGCGTCAGGAAGGTAGACCATGTTTTTTGCTACATCTTCACCGATTTCTCCTAGGCCAATCAATAAAATCCGAGGTTGATAGGTATTGGAAGTGAGACTTTCCATCAGTTCGATGGTGGCATAGGATAAGGAAGCGGCACCATCTCTGAAAGCTGTCTCCTGCACGACTCGCTTGTTGGTGAAGAAGACAGTATGCATCAAGCGATGCAAAAATGGACCTGCCATGTCCAAATCAACAGAGGTTTGATAGGCTCTTTTGACCTGATTAGCAATTTGAATATCTCCCACTACCTGAGCTTCCAGACCGACTGCCACTCGAAAAAGGTGAGATACAGAATCCTGATCGTTTTTGTAGAGTTCAAAATATTCCAAATAATCTGTGACCTCCGGAATACCTTTTTCGAGTCCGATCAGTTTGATTATTTCCGAACTCAGATCCAGTTCATGTGAATAGTAAACTTCCGTCCGATTGCAAGTTGATAGTATGAGGGCATCTTGAAGACTGAAAAACTCCTTCAATTTGATCAGAATGGAATGAATAGATTGATCATCTAGAGCAATCAATTCACGGATCTGAACAGGAGCTGTCTTGTGGGATAAACTTATTGCACTGAACTTAAATTGCATAGTATTCTTCTTGCCTCGCAAATTTAATAGACACAGATGGAGGAAATGTGATTTATGTCATTTATCAATCAATTTAGAAACCGTCTAAATAAATTGATGGCAAAGGTCTGAATTATTTGAATTGAATGCCAATATTCTTAACTTATCCGTTATTGATCAATTCTATTGAAGTATGAGACTTCGTCTTTTGTATTGGTTGAAAAGGGAAATTGGATTTAGCCGAAAAGAGTCCAGAGGATTTTTATTAGTAGTTCCTGTGCTGACTTTTTTAGCCTTCAGTCCTGAGCTTTTTTCATTGTTTTCGAGGCAAATTGACCCTGCCACGGAGAAGAACTTGTTGGAGGTCGCAGATTCGCTTCGATTGGTGGGTTTTGAGGAAGTTTCTTCACCTTTTCCGGTCCGAGCAGGATTGGACACAGTCAATAGGTCCATGCAGGGGCTTCGAAAAATTCCATTTTCGGAAGCTGACTCCATCACACTTCAGGTTGTTCCAGGAGTAGGCCCAACTTTAGCTGCTAGGATTATCAAATATGAAGTTTCAATGGGAGGCTTTTTCTCAAAAGATCAATTGAAAGACATTTACGGAGTACAGCCTGAAGTTGCAGATCGAATATGGGAATATTTTGAATTTGACGGAGAAATCAGAAATCGATTGGCAATCAATGATGCTACCGTGGAGGATCTAGCAAAGCACCCCTATATCAGTTATGGGCAGGCAAAAGTAATTATAGCCTATCGCAATCAGCATGGAAATTTTCAGCAAGCAGATGACTTGCTTAAAATCCGGATTTTTGATCCAGAGTGGATTCAAAAAATAGCCCCATATTTGACTTTTTAATCTGGCTAGCAAGCTCCATCTTTGGGGCATGAAAGAGGTACTCTTCAAAGAAAAATTTCCTCAACTCAACCTTCCAGAATGTAATCCTAGGATCACTGAAGAAGAAGGGAGGTTACTGATATTTGATTCGATCCGAAAGAAACATCTTGTGCTGACCCCGGAGGAATGGGTACGGCAACATTGGATTTATTTTTTGGTAGAGAAAAATCAATATCCGAAGGGTCTCCTTGTGACTGAAAGAGGATTGACCTATAATAAACTTCAAAAGCGTACGGATATACTCGTGCGTAATCAAGAAGGCGCTGCTTACTTATTGGTGGAGTGCAAGGCACCTAACGTCCCAATCAATCAAAAGACAGTGGATCAGGCTGCCATCTATCACTTCAAGCTCAAGTCGAACTTTTTGATACTCAGTAATGGTTTCTCACACATATTTCTAAAATATGACTTCTCAAAAAATCAATTTCTCCAAGAAAAAAATCTACCCAAAGCACCATTTTCCCATTGAAATTTTATGATTTCAGTCATTTTTTTTACCTTTTAATCATTAACGAATACCCCACTATGTCTAACTCAGTAAAACAACTTCCTTGCGAACTTTGCGCCAGTAGAAAATATTCCTTGCTTTCTGATTTGTCAGAATCTCATATCTGTAGTATCTCTGAGAGTAAAAACTTGATTTCGCACCGAAAAGGGCAAATTCTATTCTATGAAGGCACCAAGCCTTTAGGAATATTCTGTATCAATGCTGGAGTGGTCAAAGTTTACAAAACAGCTTCAAATGGGAAAGATCAGATTATACATCTTGCTAAAGCTGGTGACTTCTTGGGCTATTCAGCACTTCTGGGGGAAGAAAATTATACTACTTCGGCCATGATCGTGGAGGATGCAAAAATATGCTTTATACCTAAAGAATCATTTTTAGAAACTCTTTTTGGAAACACACAATTCTTCAAGCGGGTGACGAAGCAACTAAGCCATGAACTCAACATCATGGAAGATAAACTGACAGACGCCACCCAAAAGAGTATTCGGGAACGACTTGCCTACACGCTTCTTCTTTTGGCAAGTAGCTATGGAGTGGAAGGCAATGAAGCCCAAAAAATTGACTTGGTTCTCAGCCGGGAAGAAATAGCCGGAATCGTGGGTACGGCCACGGAGTCAGTGATTCGACTACTCTCCGAATTCAAAAAGGATAATCTAATTGAATTTGAAGGAAAGAAAATCATCATCAAGGATCGAAGAGGTCTCGCGCGGCTATCAGATTTTTACGCCTGATAGAACCTCCCAAGCCAAATTGGGGTTTAGGCTTTATGATTTCAAAATGTTTATCGCCTGCTAAAGCTTTCATTATTTATTTTGCCATTTCATTTTTGGCCTTCTCAGCAAATGGTCAGTCCTTGGCTTATCGTACTATGCTGAATACGCTTTACGATTCAGATTTTCCTGTCATTTATCCCAATGAAATCGGAAGGCTGTCTAAGTACCAAATCTTGGATACCCGAGAAAAAGAGGAGTATGAGGTCAGCCATTTAGAGGGAGCAATTTGTGTCGGATATGATGATTTTTCAGAGGACGTTTTTGAAAAGCTAGATCCT
>LJXT01000096.1 GCA_001314815.1 Algoriphagus marincola HL-49 | reverse complement strand
CACAGGAGGAAGCTGGAAAGAAAACAAGCCTGTTCCGATTACTTTAGCTGGTGGTGGAACTACCAATGTCCGGGTTTAATTCCGTACTGAATCATTGAAAGGTTTCAATTAGGATCAATCTTGCTGAGCTCAAGAGCTTCTTTGATTAGCTTGGTCATCGCTTTCTTTTCTGCTTTTAACATGCTTAAATCGATCAGAGCGACTCTTCGGAAATCAATTGGATGACTTTCGCTTTGCAAAGCTATATATCCAGACTTTAATAGTTTACCATCAATCTTGACTAAAGAATCAACTGGGCTGACCATTCCACCACCGATTTGGGGCTGATAGTAGCTTAGGACTGTATCCATTCCTGCCAGATGATGCACTTCCTCGGCTCCCAAGACTATAAAGTTAGCCTGTACCCACTGATCTCCGTGGAATGTCTTTGAATTAGAATTGATACAGTGGGGAGTGAATAGGGTATCTCCCATGACTACATTTGTTCCTGGTGTGCAGAGGTTGCAGGTACTTCGTTCATCCGTCCCGTTGCCTCCAAGAAACTGACCTTCAATCGAAATAGGGAAGTCTTGATCCTCTAGCATGGATTCGGGATTTTGAGAGTGAAGCATCGCACCACTATTTCTGAATGCCCAGCCTTCACCGCCAGGTGCCTGCTCACCAATGAATCGATACTCGACTTGTAATAGGTAATAAGAAAATGGCTCCTTGTAGAAAATATGGCCGTACTGATTTCCAAAATCTTCATAGCCGTCATAGCGCACACTCAGATTTCCATCTTCGACTCGAAAGGTATTGGCGTAGTTCTCATTCAAAGGATGGTTACGAATCTTGATTTGCCAATCCTGAATATCTTTCCCGTTAAATAATTCTTGCCATTTGATTTCAACTTCCTGTTCAGCTTTTTGACAGGAGAAAATGATGAATAAAAGTCCAAGGATCCAAAGTTTATTCGTCATGATTATTTGATTTTGAAAGTCGCTAATACCGGAAAATGGTCTGAGTAATTTACTTGGAATACTTGATATTCCACTAGTTCGAATTGATCAGATTCGAACCAGATGTAATCTATCCGACCTGAATCATTAGATGAGGAATAAGTCGGCGAGTTATTGTTTGATAAACGAGCAGCATCAGACCATTTTGAGGGGAATTGGGAATATTCTGGATCGCTAGGTTTGAAATTGAGGTCGCCGCCCCAGATGACTGGAATCTCTTTTTTGGAAGTAAATTCCAAGATTGCATTGACCTGAGCGGCACGGTTGCCTTCAAATTGATGGCAAAGATGAGTGCCTCCTACGCCAATTTGCTTACCTGCTATTTCAATCTCAACCCAGGCCATAGCTCTAGGCTCCCCCCCTGCAGGGGTTGGGAGTATTATAGATTCCGAAGAAATGCCCTTTTTGAAAAGGATTCCTTCTCCATAGCCTCCCTCAGCATAATCCATGGCTTTCGCGAAGTAACTTTTCATCCCTGTTTTTAAGGCCAAAAGCTCCAATAAATCTGTTTTTACTCCATAGATTGAAGCAGAGCGAGTGGTCATGCTGTCGACTTCTTGAAGTAAAACCAAATCAGGTCCGAGCTGATTGATAAAATCCGCTATGGAATCCAAATTAGAGTCTCCTGGATTTAGAGGATCTTCACCATGATAAATATTATAAGACAGTATTTTCATAATGTTTTCTTGGGCCGAAAGGGAAAAAGGGGTTAAAAGAGGCAAAGAAAGTAGGGTGATAAATGAAATTACCTGAAGAAAATTTTTCATCTTTCATAATTGAATGGATGATATAAATATCTCATTAATAATTGACTGTGAAAAAGCCACTCTTGATAATTCTTGCACTTGCAATCTTTCTTTTTGCGGCAAATTTTTTCTTGGTGAGAGTAATCAAAGAGCGACTACAAAGTACCATCAATAATAACCCTGAACGATCCTATGATTTGAATCTAGAGGATGTAGAAGTTAGTATCCTTCGAGGTCGAGTAGTGTTGTCTACCATCCAATTAAGCCCTGTGGCGGCTGATGCTCAGGTGGTTTTTAGAGGAACAATCAATCAAATTATCCTCAACGATTTTCAGGTTTGGGATTTTTTAATTTCGAGAGAGCTTATCATTGGGGATTTGATTTTGTTTAAACCTTCATTTCGTCTGACCCTTACCGATCAAGAAACTCAGGGACGAGAGGGAACCAAAGCCTTTCAGCACTTTTTTGAAGATATTGTCACTAGAGGTACCATCCAGAATTTTCAATTAATGGATGGAACCGCAGAGGTTTTTTTGGAAAATGGAGAATTAGAACGGATCGGTGGATTTACAGATTTTAATATCAGAGCTCGGGGTTTAAGAACGGATCGGAGAATTATCACTCATATTGTTCCTTTCGAATTAGATGAAATCAACACTTCCTTCCAGAATTTGAAATTGACACTTCCTACAAAGCAAACCTTTGAATTGGGTTCGATAGATTTTGATTTGCTAGGAAAGAAAATGAAGCTAGAGAATATTTCTGTCAGGTATGATGAAGGGCTTTTGGAATCTTCTAATGCATTGGAATACCAGCAAGATCTGATTGAAGTTGATTTGAAGCAACTTCAGATTATAGGAATAGATGCGAGCAGTGATCTCTATGGGAAGTGGTCAGCTTTTGCCGAAAAGATGGTTTTGGATAGTCTTGTTTTTGTTGACCTAAGAAATAAAAATAAGCCTAGGCCAGAAGAGCAAAAGAAAAATCTATTTTCAGGACTCCTAAAAAGTATCCCGTTTCCGGTGGATATGGATACCCTAATTATTCAAAATAGTCATATCCAATATTTGGAAGTCCCAAAAGGTGAATCAAAACCTGGAATGATTGACTTTCATAATTTAAATGCTCAAATCTTCGGTTTTGTGACTGTAGACTCACTTCAAAAATCACGGGAAATGACGATGGAGATTCAAGCTGATTTTCTTGGCGAAACCAAGCTAAATGCAAATTTCCAAGTACCCTATGATAGTGAAGCCTTTCAGTTACGGTTAAGTCTTGATGCTCTTGAGTTAAATAAATTAAATAGAATAACCGAACCATTGGCAGGAGTTAAAGTCAATTCAGGACAGTTGCATCGCTTGGCCCTAGCTATGAACGCCAATGAATTTGGTTCTCAAAACGAATTGATTTTCGATTATGAAAATTTCACCATGGCTGTCCCTGCAAAAGGTGAAAATGATGGGAATAATGGTCTCAAAACTTTCGCAGGAAATCTGGCTTTGCGATCGACGAATCTTCCCGAAAAGAGCAATTATCGGGTTGCAGCATACAGCTCAACGAGAAATATGTATAGGGGCCCTTTCAATTTTATTTGGGAGAGTACCAAAGGCGGCGTGAAGGAAATTATGCCTGCTGGTGTGGTAAAGATTTTTATGCCTAGTCAGACAAAAAAGAAGAGGCCAAAAAAGGCCCCTTGAGATTTAAGTAAATAAACTTCCTAGCTTCTTAAAGCCTTCTTTGAAGGATTGAGATGCATCACCAAGTTTATCTTTAAACTCATCCCATTTATCTTCTGAGTCATTCTCGATCTCTTCCAGCTTGGTCTCCAACTCATTTTTTTTGGCTTTTAGCTGGGCCATTTTCTCATCAAACTCCTCCTTCAGGTCATCGGAGAGAGATTCTCTTTTGGCTTCTAGTTCATCGAGTTTTTCCTTCGCTTCAGCGACGGCCTCTTTAAATTTTGCTTTGATGTCATCTAAAGTCATAGTAAAAATATATTTTGGTGTAATTAAAGTTAATAAAAATGTAGGAGTAGAGAAATGACTTTTTAGAATAATCTGATTTAATATCTTCTATTTACTAAAATGGATCTGGGTAAATTTGTCGAGATCATTGAAAATAGAAAATCCAATGAAATTGCTATTGAAAATAATCATATTTTATTTATAAATTAGTTTGATGAAAGAGGAAAAAACGGATAAGCTATCCTTGGCCGCCCAATTTGTCAATAACACAGCGGCGCCTATTTTTTTGACTGGAAAAGCCGGTACTGGCAAAACGACTTTTCTTCGAAGTCTTGCAGACCAGACCTATAAAAATTACATCGTAGTCGCTCCGACCGGAATCGCCGCACTTCATGCGAAAGGAGTGACCATTCACTCACAGTTTTTGCTTCCCTTGGGGAGTTTCCTGCCTGTTCGGGAGCCCGAGGGGAATTTCACAGATAAATATGGATTTTTTACCCAGCATACGATCGCCAGAAAGCATCCTTTGAATCAGCCGAGAAAGAATGTACTCCGATCTTTAGATTTGCTGGTGATTGATGAGGTTTCCATGCTGAGGGCAGATATACTGGACGCGATCGACTATCGGCTAAAGAGTGTCAAGGGTAATTTTCAGGAGCCTTTTGGAGGGGTACAGGTCTTGTTGATTGGTGATTTGTATCAGCTGCCGCCTATCGTCAGAGAGGAAGAATGGCAGGTCTTGAGTCGATTTTATAAATCTATGCATTTTTTTGAAGCCAAGGCTTTACAGCAGTCGGGAATGGTTTATTTGGAGCTGGATAAAATCTTCAGACAGCAAGACGAAACATTCATTCAAGTACTAAATCATCTGAGGGATAATCAGATGACTGCTGAGGATGTACGAATTCTCAATCAACATTTCAAAAGCGAAGCAGAAGCGAAGGAAATCAAGGACTGCATCACTATTACTACTCACAATTACAAAGCGGAACAAATCAATCAAGGAGAACTGCAGGGTCTTTCTGGCCCGTCTTATTTCTATGAGGCTGAAGTCGAGGGAGATTTTCCTGAATCACTTTTCCCCCTTCCGGCGCAACTAGAACTTCGAGAAGGAGCAAGAATCATGTTTATTAAAAATGATTCTTCAGGCCTTTCACTCTATTTCAATGGTAAACTGGCTACAGTAAAAGCGCTTTCCGAGGATGAAATTCGAGTGGAAATGGATGGAGACGGATCTGATTTTTTACTTCGAAAAGAGACCTGGGAAAACAAGAAATACGTCGTCAACTCGCAGACCAATGAATTGGATGAGGAAGTGATAGGAACCTTCAGTCATTTTCCGGTCAAATTGGCTTGGGCAGTTACTGTGCACAAAAGCCAAGGCTTAACTTTTGATAAAGCAATCATCGATGTGGGAAGGGCTTTTGCCCCGGGTCAGGTGTATGTTGCTCTGAGCCGCTTGAGGAGTTTGGATGGTTTGATCTTGAGAAGTCGTATCCAATCTGATCTTATTTTTTCTGACAAATCTGTTGTTGACTTTTCTCATTCAGCCAAAGCTCAAAAGCGTTTGGATGAATTACTTCATCTTCATCAAAATCACTTTATTCAAAAACTTGTCCGAGAAACCTTTGATTTTGAACCGCTGCTGAAAGACCTAACATACTTTGCCAAGGATCAAGAGTCATCTTTTGAATTTGAAGATGAAACCATGCAAAGCGCGATCCCGGAGATGCAAGAGCAATTCCGCTCTGAATTAGGTAATTCGGAGCGTTTTCGTCAACAGCTCTTGTACCTGCTTCAAAGCCAAGATCAAAAACTTCTTCATGAGCGAATCGCCAAGGGATCAGCTTATTACGAAAAGATTTTAATTAAAATTCTGGAGAAAATTCACCTTCAGGCTCAAATGGTTGCCAATTTTTCCCGCACAAAAAAATACCTAGAGGGACTGGAAGGGATAGAGCAGTCAGTATTTAGGAAACTGCTTCAAATAAGAAAAGTCGGAGCTTTGACATCTAGTATTCTGGCAAGTGAAGTTTCCGGAAAAATGACAGCGCTTGAGAAAGACTTGATCCAACTTAGGCAGCAACTTATCCAAAAGAATCGGGCAATTGCTAGCGAAAAAATTCACGAAATCAAGAATAAGACCGGTCGAAGAAAATCCAGTTCTGCCAAGCCCAAGCGTCAGAAAGGAGACTCTATAGAATTGACATTACAGTTATTCGAGTCAGGAAGGAAAATTCCAGAAATAGTCTTAGAGCGCGGCCTAGCCGAGTCTACTATAAAGGGACATTTGGCAGAAGGAATCTCAGCTGGTAGGATAGAACTGGAAGATTGCCTGCCGGCTGAGGTAATTTTGGAAGTGATGGGAAGTTTGGATAAGTTTTCGGGGATGAAAGAACTTCGTGAGCACTTTAATGGGAAGTATGATTACGCTACTTTGAAAATGGTGCTAGCGGGAGTGAACAGACATTAGGATATTTGATGACCTACTGATTTCCGTAGAAGCGGTCATGAAATTGATACCTTTTTTCGACCTCAGAGCGCTCCATTTTTGTTTGCACGTCGATGTTTATAAAGGCCGGATTAGTCTCATTAGCTGTCATTTTTGGCCATTCTGGTAATGAATCGCCGTTTGGGTTCCCGGATTTGATGAAGTTTGCAAAGTAATTTTGAAAGAGTTCTGAAACCTGATAGTCCTCTGCCTCCCAAGCATAGTCCTCAACCAAGTGGAGATTGCCCATAGCATATTCTATTTCACAGGCGTGAGGAGCTCCTATTGCCTTGGGTGGTTCTTGACCTTCTCGCTCCATGGTGCCACCTGCTAATCCTGGTACTAGATCTGGGTTTCTAAGTTCGGGCCTAAGTTTGCTATAAAGGTATCTATAGACCGCTTGTTCAGAGTTGTTGGCGTGGAGATTGAGCCATTTCCAAGTGCTATAGGCGATGAATTGATCAGAGGCTAAATCTGTTGCTGAGCGTTCGACCTCCTCTGGTGTTTGGTGAGGGTGCAATTGTAGTACCTCCTCCCAATCATTTGGAAAGGATGCTTTCACTCTTTCGATGAAAGCTTCTTGGGTGTAAGGCTTTCCTTGCATAAAAGCCGTCCCTGGAATTTCAGCGGAATTCCACCCAGCCAATAATGGAACTTGTGCTTGTTCTTGGGCCTTGAAGATTTCTGGTAGTGTTTTGGGTAGAAAGTAACCGTCGATAACAACCGAAAACCCAAATCTTCCAGACTCTTGATAGATTTCGTAAAGCTCTTTCGTAGACATTGCTCTGAGTTCGGCCAGCGAGTAAACACCTGCCTTTTCAGCAAACTCTTTCCCTGTTTTCTCTGCTTCTGATAAAGAAACTGGAGGAAGTGTGGGCTTGATTCCGGCACCGCTTTCCCCGATAGCTCCAGCAATTAAATCTTTGGATAGGGGAGATGCCATTTGGTAACTTACGGAGATCGATCCAGCTGATTCGCCAGCTATGGTCACTCGGGAAGGATCACCACCAAAAGCTTCAATATTTTCATTTACCCATTTCAGAGCTAAATTCTGGTCTAGCAGCCCATAGTTTCCGGAGCCTTTATAAGAACTTTCCGCTGATAATTCGGGATGGGCAAAAAAACCAAAAAGTTCCAAACGATAGTTTACTGTCACTGCTACTATTCCTTTTTGAGCCATACTTTCTCCATCATATCGAGGCTCACTTCCATCTCCTGCTACAAATCCTCCTCCGTAGAAATAAACCAATACGGGAAGATTCTCTTCAGTCTCTGTAGATGGACTCCACACGTTTAGATACAGGCAATCTTCGCTGATTCCATCCGAGCGGAAGTTCATATCTCCAAAAACAGGAGCTTGGACTGCTCTAGGACCAAATTTCTTTGTTTCCTTAACCCCGTTCCAAGGTTTGGCAGGAAGAGGAGCTTTCCATCGAAGATTATCCACAGGAGGCTGTCCATAAGGAATCCCTAAATATTTTTCTATTTCGGATTTTGTATTGTACTCGC
Source organism: Algoriphagus marincola HL-49 (assembly GCA_001314815.1). GTDB lineage: Bacteria > Bacteroidota > Bacteroidia > Cytophagales > Cyclobacteriaceae > Algoriphagus > Algoriphagus marincola_A. The sequence continues at coordinate 8,545 of LJXT01000096.1, read as the reverse complement.
CTTCGATGATTCCAGTAGCAATGGTAGTTCTTACTGGGAATGAAAAGTTATCTTGTGCTAAAATCTGTTTTGACCCAATCATCAATGAAATCAAAATGAGTGAAGTGGTCCAGCCTTTCCTCATTAGTTCTGGTTTTAATGTATCTGATTGAAACAATAGTAATTGGAAATTGACTGAAATCCTATTTATTTGAATAAATTTTCAGCAAAGAATGTCAACTTTGAAAAGAGAGGAATACATTCCTCATTTAGCATATGATTCTGTCATTTTTGGGTTTTCAGGTGAAAAGCTAAAAATACTTTTAATTGAATACCACAAAACAGGATGGTTGGCCTTACCGGGAGGCTTTGTCAAAATTCATGAACCACTAGATGAAGCAGTCAAGCGTGGTTTGCGAGAAAGAACCAGCCTCCATGATATTTACCTAGAGCAGTTTTACACATTTGGATCTCTGGAGCGTAATAAACCAGAAGTCATGCGGAAAATCATGGCCTCTCAGGAAAAAGTAGTGCCAGAAGATCATTGGCTATTTGAGCGCTTTGTTTCGGTGGGTTACTACGCTTTGATTGACTATGAGAAAGTAGAACCAAGACCTGACGCGCTTTCTGATTCGATCAATTGGTATGATGTAGATTCAATTCCTGACCTGCTTTTTGACCACAATTTTATTGTCCAGAAAGCTTTGGAGCACCTTCGCACCCATTTGGATCAAAAGCTACTTTCAGTCAATCTATTACCTGAAAGATTCACTATGAAAGAGCTCCAGCAAGTCTATGAAGCTATCCTTGGAGAAAAGCTCAATCGAGCTAATTTCCAACGCAAGATGCTGAGTTTAGGGATTCTGGAGCGTCACGAGAAGCTATATTCCGGAGGGTCTCATAAAGCTCCATATTTGTATAGTTTTTTGGAGAAATCCAACTCAAAAGTCTAAATCCATTGTCACGGTAGAGCCTGCTTTCATTCCTTCAGGAAGCGTAAATGCTAGATCCCTTGACTTACCGTTAATTTCAATTGATCCCTTTACTTTTCCAGTTAACTTTTGAGTGGGATCTGAGTAGGAAACAGCTAATTTACCTGTAGCTGTTTTACTTAAAAGAATTAGACCAGGCTGATCTATAGTCATCTGGTTTTCTTCCCAGATCAATTTGCCACTTTTATAAAAAACAGCACCAACTAGATCATTTTTTTTATCCCAAACAGCCTGAATTGACTGATTGTTTTTAAGGACCTGAATATAATTTATATCATCAAAGTCAATCTTGTCAGGACCATCAACTCCCGGGAAAATAAGGTACTGATATTCAGAATTTTTGGGATTCAATTCATGATCTATCCAAAGGGTAAAAACATTTTTTTCAATCTTTTTGGAAGTAGACCCCGAGTTGATCTCTGACCAAGAACCGGCTTGTTTTTTGGTGGATAATTTCAGGTTTTGATCAGATGGAAAATAATAAGCAATGGCATCGTGCACTATCCATTGATTCTCGCTTTCAAGATCATAATTACCTTCCGGAATTTCTGAAAGATTGTTTTGAGTGATTTTCCATACCTTTCCTTTGAGCCAAGACTGATTGACGGTGGTAAATATGGGTTCAGGACGATCAGCTGAAATAGAGCTTCCAAGGCAGATGATGCGATTATCAAAGAAAAACCAAGCTTTATTAGCCTGCGTTCGGTATGCATCCATGGCGTAGGTAGCCACTCCATTTATCCCGTCACTCACACCACCGACAAAGTCGACATTTCCGGGTTCTGCCACCCAGTTTGTTCTTTTTCTCAATTTTTGATTGGCTGGTGTAGTGGTCCCGGGAATCATATACCATTTCCAAATCGGAAAAATATTGAAATACTCATCCCCGTCGACCGCTATATTCATAGCACCTTCTGTCAGAAATTGCCCATTTAGATTTTCTCCGTTCCCTGATTCTGTTCTTATGGTTCGGTTTGAGGCGATATTAACACTTGCCATAAAACTCGGCCGATGATGAACCATATAGTCTGAACGCCAATAGTGAATGTTTTTTGCCTGAATATCGAAGGAGGCATTTTCCTTTCGATCCAGTCTTTTGATGGCAGAATTTAATTTAAGGGCATCTTCTTTTGGTAGAATTCGTTGGATTTGCTTGACAAGTCCTGCATTTGTTCTTGTGGCGTTATTGCGGGCAATTCCTCGTCCAATCACACTATAATCAACATATCTACCTCGAAGTACTTGTAGGTATCCTTCTGTGACAAAATTGGCGATTAGTTTCATCTGCTCAGAAGTGTAGGAGTAGGGGGTGCCCTGCACGAAGTATTGGATATTCCGAATTCCCGACAAGTACTCACGTCCATATCCATGAATGTATAATTCAGGACCATGGGCATGAAAAGAATTATCAATTTGGATTCCATCTTTTTCGGAGAATCTGATTGATTTTGAAGTCAAAGCAACCGATTCTGACAGTAGCTTTTCATTCTTAGTTAAGGCCGCACGGATGATTCGATGTTGAGCTATATCAGTTAAGTTTGATCCATCCTTTCCGGGGGATTTATCTGTAGATACTGTCTTAGTCATCCACTCAAGAAGTGATGCCTCTAAAGGCTCAGAAATATCCTTACCCGAAAGTCGTAGTAAGGTCAGGATATTTCCGATTTCTTTTGGCACACTGATACTTCCCCACCACCAGTTGCTTGATTTTGGAGCAGGACTCAGTTCTACCCAATATCGCAAACTAGATTCGATTTGATCAAAAACTTCCGGAGAATTGAAAAATCTACTTCCCTCTCGAGTGTAAGCTTTGGTTAGCTGTCCAATCCTTTTTAGGTGTTTATCAGGTTGCCATCCTGTTCCACTTTGATCATTATAGTTGATATCATTCCAGGAGCCAGTTGATTGAATGGATTGGGTTAGATTTTGGGCCTCTTCATCTAATTTAGAAGTTGAAGGTTGGGATTGGTATTCTTCGAAAACTCTTTCTAGAATAACATCAAAATCTTCCTGTGCTAAAGTGGAACTCCAACAAAAGATAGCAGAGAAAAAAAGTATCAAAAAAGGAGAATTGAATGTTTTCATGAACTTAAGTTAGTGAAATTAAAAATAAGGTTTAAAAATCTACCCTCTCCTATTAGCAATTAGTTAGACCAGTTCAGATTAAAATTTGACATATTTTCAGTCAAGAAATACCTACTAGTAATGCCTATTTATTTTTTGTTTTAGATGGCTCCGTCAAAACACTCAAAATAGCCTGAATTCCTTCCCGGTAATTTCCCAGCCGGATATTTTCATTGGGGCTGTGCTGATTATTGTCTGAATTGACAGTGGGAATGGTGACGGCAGGGATATTCAGTGCATCTACGAAAGGTGAAATCGGAATACTTCCTCCGGAAATTCGGATCTGAATAGGGTCTTGACCAAAGGCTCTTTTCATTGCTGAACGCAGCCAATCTCCAGCATAGGAATCTAGTGGAGTTCGAAATGCTTGATAGGCAATCTTACTTTCAAGCTTTACGATTTTTGGATACTGAAGTCTTTCTTCTTCGCTTGGATCACTTTCTACAATATGGAAGCCTTGGTCTTGAATATGCTTACGAATCAGTGAGAAAAGTCTTTCCGGGTCTGATTCAGGGACCAATCTTATATCTACCTCAGCCACCGCTGTAGCCGGTACGATAGTTCTGGCTTCAGGGCCTACCCAAGCAGATCGCATCCCTCTAATATTAAGAGAGGGATACTGAATACTTTCCTGATAAGTATTTCCCACTCGATCAGTTCTTCCAATTCCCAGACGCTTTTGAATCGCTTTCTCGTCATCCGGAACTGCGGCGAGGATTGCTTTTTCTGGCTCACTGAGTTCAATTCCCTCGTAAAAACCAGAAATGCTGACCCGTCCATCATCATCCTTCATGCTTGCCAGCAATTGAGAAAGTAGGAGGGCAGGATTAGGTGCATAATTTCCATAATGACCGCTATGTTGAGGTACTTTGGGACCAAAGGTAGTCAAGGTCATCTGGGCTATTCCTCTCGCACCAAAAGTTAAAGTGGGAAGATTAGAGCTATGTCTAGGACCGTCCATGATTAGCATCAGATCGGCAGCTAGCTTGGCCTTGTGTTTCACGACAGCATCCGGAAGATTTGGCGATCCTTGCTCTTCTTCAAAGTCCAAAATCACTTTGACAGAATAATCGGGTAAGTTTTCTTTTTCTCGTAGGACATCCCATGCTGTCAAAAACATAGCAAAAGGTCCCTTGTCATCAGAGGTGGATCGAGCAAAAACTCTCCAATCTGGATTGTATTCCGATTGCAGTCTTTGAAAATCTATCATTTTCCAATTTCCACTTTCGTCTTTTTCCTTTAAGACTGGGATATAAGGATCCGGTTGATCCCATTGGCTTCTGTCTACTGCTTGTCCATCAATGTGAAAATAAAAAAGGATGGTAGTATTTGCATCGGGATTGATTTTTTGAGCTAAAAGAATTGGGATTCCTCCTGTAGAAAGCCGCTCATAGGACCAATCTCTTGCTTCAAATTGCTGCTCACACCATTGAATATTTGTTTCGATTTGCTCAGTATAGACTGCATCATTCGGCATTTGGACTATCTCAGTAAGCAAATTCAAGCCCTGTTGCCAATACTCCTCTGTCCAAGATTCCAGTTGAGATTGCTGAGGTGATTGTCCGAAGCTTTGAGCACAAACGAAAAGAAAGATTAGCGTAAATAGTCTTTGCATGGGGTGATATTTTTTTGAAAAATAAAGATTGTCTGATTAGGATCAAATCTTGCCGCTGAATCAAAAAAAATCCCGCCATTAAAAGCGGGATTTTGAAAGTATTAAACGATCTGTCTGAAATAATCAATGGTTTTTACGAGTCCCTCTCTAAGTGGTACTGTTGGTTCCCATCCCAGTTCTTTTTTCGCTAGATCGATGACCGGCTTTCGTTGCATGGGATCGTCTTGGGGAAGGGGCATGAAGACTAGTTTACTTTTGCTTTCTGTAAGTTCCACAACCAAATTTGCCAACTCTAGCATCGTGAATTCTCCGGGGTTTCCAATATTCACAGGACCTGTGAATCCATCTCTCGAATTCATCAGACGATACATCCCTTCGATGTTATCATCCACGTAGCAAAATGAGCGGGTTTGCTTTCCGTCTCCGTAGATGGTGATATCCTGACCTTTCAATGCCTGTACGATGAAATTACTGACCACTCGTCCGTCATTCGGGTGCATTCTTGGGCCGTAGGTGTTGAAAATACGCATTACCTTGATATCGACTCCATGCTGGCGGTGATAGTCAAAAAAGAGCGTCTCCGCACATCGTTTTCCTTCATCGTAGCAAGCTCGTGGTCCCAGGGTGTTAACATTTCCTCTATAAGACTCTGGTTGTGGATGAACTTCTGGATCTCCGTAAACCTCAGATGTTGAGGCTTGTAAGATTTTGATTTTCAATCTTTTTGCTAATCCAAGCATATTCATCGCTCCAATCACAGATGTTTTGGTAGTCTGTACCGGATCAAATTGATAATGAATGGGAGAAGCAGGACATGCCAAATTGTAAATTTCATCAACCTCTACATAGAGGGGATGAGTGACATCATGTCTTAGAAGTTCAAAATTTTTATCATCGAGGAGGTGATGGATATTTCTTCTGTTTCCGGTGAAAAAATTGTCAACGCACAACACCTCATTTCCTTCTTTGAGCAAACGCTCACAAAGGTGGCTACCGAGAAATCCTCCACCACCACTTACTAAAACTCGTTTCATTTATATTCAAAATTTGGGTGAAAATAAAGAATTGTTTCTAAAGTCTATGAGAGAAATCCAAAATTCAATCAAAACCAATAGGAACGCATATTTACGGTAGGGTATGCCTTGGAATGAAGGCGCTGAGCAATAGCATGAATTTTTGGAAGTTCGTATTCCATGAAATAGCGAGCCGTCTCTATTTTCCCATGTAGAAATGCTGTATCAGCATTTTCTTTATCTATCATTTGACTTGCGACATGAGTCTGTCTTAGCCACATCCAGCCTACACACAATACTCCACAAAGCTCCAAAAAGAGACTAGCATCTGCCAAGAAAATCTCTGGGCCTTCCTGGGCTTTTTGCAGTAATGTCCCAGCAGTATCCTGTGATTTTTTCCAAGCCTGATCAAAGAGTAACAATATATCTTCAGGGCCTTGGTAGGATTTGATGTCTTTTTCGATGGCCTGGTACAGCATTTTCCAACCTAGCCCATCTTCCAGGAAAATTTTTCTTCCCAAAAGATCCAATCCATGAATGCCTGTCGTCCCCTCATGGATCGGGTGGATTCGAGCCTCTCGGTAATATTGTTCCACTGGAAAGTCTTGTGTATACCCTGCTCCTCCAAGTACCTGCACCGCTGCCGAAGTACTTAAAACCCCCATTTCGGAAGGGTAGCTTTTTGCGATAGGGGTTAGTAATTCTAGGAGCAAATGTTTTTCCTTTTTTCGATCTGGTATGGTTTCGTGGATCGTTTCATCCATCAGTCTAGATGCATACAGCAAGAGTGCCAAAGAACCCTCCGAAATGCTCTTTTGGAATAAAAGCATCCGCTTCACATCGGCATGCTCAATAATCGGAACTTGAGGTTTGGAAAGATCCTTTTCTGTGATTTTTCTTCCTTGAGGACGCTCCTTGGCATAGGCCAAAGAAGCTTGATAAGCAGCCTGAGCAATCGCCACAGCATTCATCCCTACGCCTATTCTAGCCTCATTCATCATTTGGAACATATATTTCAGTCCCATATTTTCCTCCCCAACCAAATACCCAATGGTCTTTTCATTGGATCCGATCATGAGATGGGCAATCGGCGCGCCTTTGTAGCCCATTTTGTGGTAAAGACCTTCGGTGAGCACATCATTTGATTCACCTGTCTCGGGAATGATCTTGGGGACCACAAACAAAGAAATCCCTTTGGTGCCCGGAGGCGCACCTTCCACTCTAGCCAGCATCAGATGTATGATGTTTTCGCAGGCGTCATGGTCACCACAGGAAATGTAAATTTTCTGACCTTTAATCCGATACGCTCCTGGGGTCTCGGTAGGGTAGGCGGTAGTGGAAATATCAGAAAGCGAACTTCCCGCATCAGGCTCTGTCAAGGCCATGGTTCCTTGCCAATCTCCGGCGTACATCTTTGGGGTGAAGCGTTCGACTAAAGCACTTGATCCAAAAGTTCGAATCAAATTGGCCGCTCCTGTGGTCAAAAATGGGAAAACAGAAGCGGAATAATTAGCTGCCTGCAAAATGTACCCAGCAGCCAGATGAAGGGTCCAAGGAAGTTGCTGTCCACCTTCTTCATAGCGGAAAGTTGCATTGATCCATCCATCTTGACCAAATTGTTTTAAGATCGGTCTCATTCCGGGGTGTATTTTGATGGATCCATTTTCAAGCTGTGGCTCTTGACGATCCATCTCTGTCAGTAATGGCCGAAGTGATTTGGAGGCGATTTGGTCAGCGGCATCCAGAATCATTTCAAAGGTCTCCTTGCTGTGATCTTGGAAATAAGCTAGTTGGCTCAGGTTCTCCACCTGTAGGTGATCAAAAAGCTGGAAGTTTAGGTCTTTTTTTGAGTAAAAATCTGACATGATCTATTCTTGTTTTAATTCTTGGATGATTCTTGCTGGATTTCCTCCTACGAGGGTATCGGGGGCTACATCCTTGGTCACTACGGCTCCTGCAGCGATTACTGCACGATCACCAATTTTTACGCCAGGGCAGATTATACTCCCGCCTCCAATCCAGACATCCGAACCGATATATATTTCTGTTCCATACTCCCAAAGCTCGCCTCTGGTTTTGGCATCTAAAGGATGGGTAGCCGGGTAAAATTGAACATTGGGACCTACGAGAACACGATTTCCGAAGACTACGGGAACCACGTCCAGGATCACACAATTGAAATTGAAAAATACCTGATTTCCAACTTTGATATTGTACCCATAATCGCAAAAAAATGGAGGCTCGATCCAAAGTTCTTCCCCAATCTCACCAAGCAGATTTTCAAGTAGCTTTTGGCGCTTGACCTTATTCTCGGGGTCGGAATCGTTGAATTCTTTTAAAAGTTTTCGTGCATGAAGCCTTTCTGCCTCCAAAACAGAATCGCCGGCTTGATAGAGTAGACCGGCGATCATTTTTTCTTTTTCAGTCATTTGCTTTTTTGGTAAATCAGGGCTTCTTCTAATCCCCTAATTTCAGCCAAACCTTTTAATCTTCCAATTGCAGAATAGCCCGGATTGGTCTTTTTTTCCAAATCATCGAGCATCTGATGACCGTGATCGGGTCGCATGGGAATGCTCTTTTGTCTTTTTTCCTGTACTTGTAGCAATTCGTCTACGACTGCGGCCATAGGCACATCCCCGGTGAGATGATTGTCTTCCATAAAGTTTCCGTCTGCATCGCGTTTGGTGCTTCGTAAGTGAATAAAATTGATATGGTCACCAAACTCACGGATCATCGCAATCAGATCATTGTCAGGTCGCACACCATAGCTACCCGTGCAAAAACAAAAGCCATTATGAGGACTTGGATTATCCTGGATGATC
>LJXT01000095.1 GCA_001314815.1 Algoriphagus marincola HL-49 | reverse complement strand
GGTTTTATATGATCGCTTTCTGCGGTCATAAAATAATCATGGAGAATCTCCTCACGCTCTTCGTCCATTATATGCTCGATGTAATAATCGATGTTCAGCTTGGTACCAGAGTAGATGATCTGTTCTATCTCCTGAAGCAGTTCATTCATACTGAGGTTGAGATTTTCAGCAATTTCATCTAGGTCGATTTTTCGGTCGATTTGTTGGATGATGGAGATCTTCACTTTGGACCGGGAACCGGCAGTCTTCACTACCACTTCCGAAGCTGTCTCAATCTCATTCTCTTCTACATAGTTGGCGATGAGTTTGAGAAAGGGCCCACCAAATTTAGCTACTTTTCCCATACCAACCCCGTTAATCTGCGCGAGTTCATCGCGGGTAGTAGGGTAGATGGTGGCCATTTCTTCCAAGGAAGGATCTTGGAAAATGACATAAGGTGGAAGCCCTTTGGCCCGGGCTACTTTTTTTCTTTCTGCTTTGAGCAGTTCAAATAGCTTTTCATCATAGGCAACTCCTCCCGAACTCACCTCGACTTCTGGCTGCTCGTTTTCCATTTCCTGCTCGAAATCATGGTCTTTGAAGAAATCAACGGAGTATGGCGCCTCTAGAAATGCCTTTCCTTTCTTAGAAACTTTCAGCGTTCCGTAGTTTTCGATGTCTTTTTCTAGAAAATTGAAAACCAACGCCTGTCGTAAAATGGAGGTCCAGCTCTTTGCGGTTTCTTCAGAGCCTTTTCCGTAAACGGCCAGCTTATCATGCTTGTAGCTTTGGATGTAGTCATTCATTTGACCGGTAATCACATCCACTAAGTGTTCCAAGCCAAATCGCTCTTTTGTCTGATTGGCAGCTTCCAAAGCAATTTGAAGGAATTCCATTCCCTCGAAAGTTTCGCGGTCTCGCTTACAATTGTCACAATATCCGCAGTCTTCATTTAAGGTCTCCCCGAAGTAGTTTAGGATGAATTTCCTTCTACAAACGCCAGTCTCGGCATAGGCAGCCATCTCCTGGAGAAGAATTCGGGCATTTTCTCGTTCTGTGACGGCTTTATCCTTATTGAACTTATCTAGCTTGACGATATCCTCGTAGCGATAAAACATCAAGCAGTGACCTTCCAGGCCATCTCTTCCTGCTCTACCGGTTTCCTGATAATAGCCCTCTAGTGATTTGGGAACATCATAATGGATGACATAGCGTACGTCGGGCTTGTCAATCCCCATCCCAAACGCGATGGTCGCTACGATTACATCGACCTCCTCATTTAGAAAATCATCTTGATTTTTGATCCGTACAGCTCCATCCAATCCAGCATGATAAGGGGCTGCATTGATTTGATTCACACGAAGGAGATCTGCAATTTCTTCTACTTTCTTTCTACTTAGACAGTAGATAATGCCTGATTTCCCTTTATGTGACTTGATGAATTTGATCAGCTGCTTTTTAGTCTCATTCTTTGATTTTGGACGTACTTCGTAAAAAAGATTTGTCCGATTAAATGAGGACTTGAATATATCAGCACTTTCCATCTGCAGATTTCGCTGAATATCCTGCTGTACTTTTGGAGTAGCAGTAGCAGTCAATGCGATGATGGGAAGATCGGGGGCAATCTGATAGACAATGGATTTGATTCTTCGATACTCAGGGCGGAAATCATGTCCCCACTCCGAGATACAGTGCGCTTCATCAATAGCCACGAAACTGATCTTCGCTGATTTTAGGAATTCTACATTTTCTTCCTTGGTGAGGGATTCAGGTGCGACATAGAGTAACTTGGTCTTTTCAGCCAAAACCTCTGATTTGACTCGATTGGACTCTGACTTACTAAGGGTTGAGTTTAGAAAGTGAGCATTGATTCCAATGGCATTCAACTGATCCACCTGGTTTTTCATCAAGGCTATCAGTGGAGAAATCACGATGGCAGTACCATCACGGACCACGGCAGGAAGCTGATAGCAAAGTGACTTACCAGCTCCGGTAGGCATGATGACGAAGGTATTACGATCCTTCAGGAGGTTATCTACAATTGGTTCTTGATTGCCTCTGAATTGGCTAAAACCAAATATTTCTTTTAAATCCGATTTGACTTTTTCTTCCACAGGAACGGGTGCTTTACAGTAATCTGAAAACGGGATTGATCGATTAGTTTTATACCTTTGTTCAAAATTAGTGATTAACGCAGGTAAAATTGAATTTAGCGAAAAATATTAGAAATACTGCCACGAGAGTTTTGCAAAATGAGGCAGATTCGATCAAAAACTTGATTTCTTTACTTGATCAGGATTTCGAAGCCTGTGTTTCCGCTATTTTACAATCCAAAGGTCGAGTAGTAGTCACTGGAGTCGGAAAAAGCGCCATCATTGCTAATAAAATTGTAGCGACGCTGAATTCTACCGGCACCCCAGCACTTTTTATGCATGCTGCTGATGCTATTCATGGCGACTTGGGAATGGTGCAGCGAGAAGATGTGGTGATCTGCATTTCCAAAAGCGGCAATACGCCTGAGATCAAAGTCCTTGTTCCCTTACTGAAGAAAAGAGGTTCCATTCTAGTCGCCTTGGTGAGCAATACCCAAAGCTATCTCGCTGAGCAGGCCACATTTGTCTTGAATGCAACTATCGAGGAGGAAGCTTGTCCGCTTAATTTAGCACCAACAAGTAGTACCACTGCCCATTTGGCTCTAGGAGATGCCTTGGCGGTTTGCTTGCTTGAAGCCAAAGGCTTTACCTCAGACGATTTTGCTGAATATCATCCCGGTGGAGCTTTAGGAAAGCAGCTTTATCTGAAAGTAGAAGATGTGATTCGTCAGGACGAAATTCCGGTGGTACAAGAGGGGGCCGGCATTCCGGAGGTGATCGTAGAAATATCCGGGAAAAGGCTTGGTGCTACTGCGGTAGAGGATTCTCAAGGAAAACTGGTGGGTATAATTACCGACGGAGATCTTCGAAGAATGCTTCAAAAGACCTTGAATATTCAGTCCCTGAAAGCTTCTGATATTATGACTCAGAGCCCCAAGACGATTGCTAAAGAAGAGTATGCTATTCGGGCCTTGAATGTCATGAAAGCTCATAATATTACACAGTTGGTAGCTTTAGATGGGGAAAAAATCGCAGGATTTGTTCATATTCACGAACTTATGAAAGAAGGAATCGTCTAAAATGATTGATGCACAATAAACCCTACATAGTCATTATGGCCGGGGGAATAGGTTCCCGATTTTGGCCTTATAGCCGCAGGAAGCGGCCAAAGCAATTTTTGGATATTTTGGGTACTGGAAGGACACTCCTTCAGATGACCTACGATCGGTTTAGACAGTTGGCAAGTCCCGAGCAGTTTTTTGTGATTACCTATCGGAAATACGTGGACTTGGTCAAGGAACAATTGCCCGAACTCCAAGACCATCAAATCCTCAGTGAGCCGAACCGGAAAAACACAGCACCTTGCATTGCTTATGCAGGGTATAAAATTAATTCTATCGACCCTGATGCCACGATGATCATTACTCCTTCGGATCACTTGATTCAGCAGGAGAATAAATTTTTCAAATCCATCAAAAAAGCGCTGGTAGCAGCCAAAGAGCCGGGTCGCCTAGTCACTCTTGGTATCAAACCCAATCGTCCCGAGACAGGGTATGGATACATTCAGTATATAGAGGGAAGTGGGAAAGATGCGCTTAAAGTCAAGACCTTTACCGAAAAGCCGAACCTCAAACTAGCGAAGGCATTTATTGATAGTGGTGATTTTGTCTGGAACTCAGGGATATTTATCTGGAAGTGTGGAAGCCTTATTCAGGCTATGGAAGAACACATGCCGGATCTGGCTGAGGTTTTCCAGGAAGGGGAGGAGCACTTTGGTTCGGAACGCGAAGCAGAGTTTATCACCAAGGCCTACCTGCAATTTAAAAACATCTCAGTAGACTATGGCTTAATGGAAAAATCTTCAGATGTCTACGTGATTCTCGGCGATTTTTTGTGGTCAGATTTGGGTTCCTGGCAAAGCCTGCATGAGGTCCGGGAGCAAGATGAGGACGAAAATGTCATCGAAGGTAACGTCATGCTTTACGGTACTAAAAAGAGCTATATCAAATCTGACTCCGGGAAACTAATTGTAGTCGAAGGGCTTGAAAATTACCTAGTTAGCGATACGGATAATGTGCTATTGATTTGTCCGCTTGATGGGGAAAAGCGCTTCCGTCAGTTTGTAAGTAATGCCCGGAAAAAAGGCGAAGATTACGTTTAGCCTTTGCGTTGTCGGATGACCTCGTAAATCGCTACTCCCGCAGATACGGACACGTTCAAGCTGTCAATATTCCCACTCATCGGTATTTTGACTCGCTCATCTACGATATTTAAAATCTCTTCTGAAATTCCGTTTTCTTCAGAGCCAAGAATCATTGCAACCGGTCCTGAAAAATCAGCTTCATACATTTCCTTTTCAGACTTTTCGGTGACGGCCACTAGCGAAAGTCCCATTTTTTGAAGGTCGCGGCAAGCAAAGAAAAGGTTTTTAACCCGTGCCACCGGAAGGAAATTTAAAGCTCCCGCAGAAGTTTTGACGGCCTCAGCATTGATTTGGGCGCTACCTTTCTCAGGAATAACCAAAGCATCGACTCCAGCACATTCGGCTGTCCGGGCGATAGCTCCAAAGTTTCGGACATCGGTAATTTGATCCAATACCAAAAGCAGGGGAGACTTTCCTACTGCATAGCAATTGTCAATCACATGATCCAGGGATGCGTAGGTGATCGAAGAGAGATGGGCAATTACTCCCTGATGGTTCTTTCGGGTGATGCGGTTTAGTTTACCTTCGGGTACTCTGACGATCGGGATTCCTGCCTGCTTACTTTCTTTCAAAAGCTCTTTGATCAGGTCATTATTGGACTCTTTTTGAACGAGTATCTTGTCGATTTCTCTCCCTGCATGGATTGCCTCCATCACAGCTCGAGTACCAAAAATAAAATCTTTATCGTGTTCGCCTTTTTCGATCAAAAAGCCATCTTTCCGCTTCTCCATTGGGATATATTTTTGAACCAAACCGGCTGGTAGGCACGGGATCGGTTCAGCGTGTAATAGTGTGGGGTGAGTATATTTTTTACCCGGGCAAAGGTAAAGCGAATTTTCGAACTTTCACCGATTCCCTGATAGCTCCAGATTTCACGATCCAAAGAAAAAGTAACTTCTTGTGGAGGCCCCATGACGATGTAGACCATTCCTTTGTCAGTTTTCCATCCTTCCTTGAAATCGGTGAAGAGAATATTCGCAAACTCTACCTGACGAAAGTACTCCCGGATCAATTCTTTGGCCGTTTCTGGGTTTCTAGTCAGCTTGAGCCAATATTCGTCGAGGGCCTTCTTTTTGTCGGAAGCCGCCAGTAAATCTTCGTGCTCCTTTCTAGTCGAAATATAGGTGACCATCTCTACCATTTCATCCCAATCCTTCACTTTCGGAAAGGCTTCGTGGGTAGTTTTCAACAAAAGGCCTGAAGCTTCAGCGGTATCTTGCTGAAAGAAATAATAACCTAATTGATCAAGTTGCTTTGGGACATTTTCCAGAAAATCTCCCTGATCCACTACTTCCAATTCCCTTGGTACAGGTGCCGGTTTGGTTTCCATAGGAGGGTAGGGAACATCGAAATTCCTGGGATAAAAAAACGAATGAAGAGTCGGCCCTTGGGTCGTTTTGAAAAGTAAGGCCTCTCCAGAATTCAGGTAATTTTGGTCAAAAGGAACTTCATTGGCATAGTAGGCCCCGAAGGTAGGGTGGGATTCCACAAAAGCACTTTTCAAATCGATGTGATAATAGTATTCATCGCCTTGCCGTGTGTCTAAAGCCGTGAAAAGCACCATGAGTTGCTCTTTGCCCTCATCGATCGTGATAGTCTTCTCAAAGACCCAATGTCGGTCCGTATCAAAAACCAAATCAGCCGGACCGAAAAGCTGCGTGTCCTCCGGCTCAATGGGGATGTCATAGCTATCCAAAAGTGCGTATGAGAAGCTGTAGGCATTGTATTCGGGATTTTCTTCGATTTTTTCCGCGATAAATTGCACTTTGAATTGCGTCTCGCTGATCTGTACCGGAATGATTTTCAAGCCCAACCGGGAATAGCGTGAATATCGAAGAGCTTGGTTGATATTGCTGAGGGACTTCTGTGCCAGCGATTGAATTGGGAGAGAGATAATCAGTAGAAAAAATATCCGAACAAGGAGGTTTTTCTGCATCATGGGTTCAAATTCTAGGGTTTTAAAAATTAAACTTACTTTTGCCAAAATAGTAAAATTTTACATGGCTACCTACACAACGGAAATCGCCTCAGATAAGTTGGTGAGCGACAATCCTATTCATCAACGACTACTCAAAGCATACATTGCAGCCAAGCCCTGGATTAAGGGAGATTTGCTCGAAATCGGCTGCGGAGAAGGACGAGGAGTGGAGACGCTTTTGCCTTTGGCGAACTCCTATATCGGTATAGATAAGATCGGAGAGGTAATATCAGACTTGCGTCAGCGCTTTTCAGGAGTAGATTTTCGCCAAGCAGTCATTCCTCCTTTCAAAGGATTTGGGGATGAAAGCTTCGATACGATCGTGAGTTTTCAGGTGATCGAGCATATTCAGGATGACCGACTTTTTCTTCAGGAAATCTATCGGATGCTAAAGCCCGGTGGCAAGGCAATTATTTCTACTCCGAATAACACCCATACCCTTTCCCGAAACCCCTGGCATGTCCGGGAATATGTCCCTCAGGAGCTCATCGATTTGGCAGGGAGTATTTTTGACCGGGTGGAAGCCAAAGGGATCGGTGGAAACGAAAAAGTATGGAATTATCATGAGGCCAATCGGAAGTCGGTTCAGAAAATCATGCGGTTCGATGTGCTGGACTTACAGCATAGACTTCCTGCCTGGATTCTCCGTATGCCCTATGAGATCCTCAATCGAATGAACCGAAATAAACTTCATCAGCAACAAGGGGATTCAGTCGTGCAAATCACCCATGAAGACTATCCATTGGTCGAAAATGCTTCAGAGGGATTGGATTTGTTTTATGTGCTTTGGAAGAATTTATAATTCTCATGGGTAATGAGCAATTATAGCAGAAATGTATTTTGGATGACGAATTTAGCATATTATTAATTTTACGATCAGAACCAAATTGATAAACTAAAGAGGACTCTGTTGAGTAAATTTTTCTTCAGTTTAGGGCAAAAATTAGAAAAAATTAAACAAAAAACTTGTTTCTTTCTTTCTTTCTTTCGATCATATCTAAATGTTCAACCTTAAAATTCGATCGAAATGAAAAAATTATTTATTGGAGGAATGATTGCTATCGGAATGGTATTAATGTTCAATGATCCAGGTGCTCAGGCTCAAGGATTGGGGGGAGATGAGGGAAAAAAATGTAAAAATGGAGATAGATGTCCAAGCGGTACTTACAACTACTGCGATACCGCGTCGGATGGTTATTCCTGCATTTGCTACAATTGCAATTGATTTAAACTGGAATTGAATCAAAGACTACCAATATTGAGGTAGTCTTTTTTGTGTATCAATATCAAAAAGTATGAAGATTAAAGACAAGCTCTCTAGTGTGATTAAAGACATAGTAAGTATCTATTATTGGAGATTTACTGTATACTCACTTTGCCTTTTTTTGCTTTATTCCTGTGGAGTTTTTGAACAAACTTATTTAGAAGATAATAAAGTTTCTAAAATTGAAATCGAATATGATTTTGAAAAAGTGAACCTACTAGGTGATTCATTAACACTTACCTATTATGCCAAAAGAGATATCTATACTAAGGAAAATACCGATTGGCTTTTTGGTCATAATCATGCTTTAAATTCTATCGATGTGTTTAACTTGACGAAGAGGAAATTCAGTTACAGAATTAATCTCGAGTCCGATGGTCCAAATAGCATCGAAAGAGTCTATCAATTGAAAGTAATTTCACCTGATTCGATCGCGATTCTAGATACATCTATTTCTCTCAAAATTGTTTCCTCTGAAGGTAAAGTGATCAAACGATTGGATCTTCGAGTAGCTGATCCAGAATCTGGGCAGCCGTTAGGTTATTTTTATAATTATAATGATGCTAGGATCGTTTATGAAAAGGACAAGCAATCTTTTATTCTTCATTTTTTGAATGAATCAGTAAAAGAAAGAGAGTTCAAGGCTAATGATCCACATTCAATTTTTGGAAAGGTCAATTTATCAGGTGAAGTAGAGTTTTTACCAATAACCCATCCTAAGATTATATATGATCGGAAAGGAAACGTTGACGAGCGTATGCCTAATTTCAGGGTACATGAAGATCAACTTATCTACGGCTTTAATTTTGAATCAAATATTTACACACATGATTTGTCATCTGGGGAGCAACATGTTTTTGGGGGTAAAAGCCGCTTTTCTCAAAATATTCAGGATTTTTCTTTGCCTCCTCAAGATTTTAGACTGCTGGGTACTTGGTTCAACAGTGTGGAATATGATTATTATTCTGGTCTTTTTATACGGACTCATTGGGGGAGTCAGCCAAGATTACAAATTGATTCCAGCCCAAGTACTGCGTTGACCAAGCCGGGTTACATTATGGTATTTGATAAAAGCTTTGCTGTCGTTGATGAAATAGAATTGCCGAATGAATATTGGGTAGAGGACAGCTTTGTTTTTTCAGAAGGGATGGCTTTTTGGTCAAAGGAATCGCACTTTAATGATGAAAATATTATCGAGCTTGGATTACTTCGAATTCAAAAGATAAATTGAATTCTGGATTCCTATAACGTAAAAGAGGCTGGATTTATAACCCAGCCTCTTTATTTATCTCGTCGGACGTAAGCCTCCTGATTCTTGGGGGCCTAATAAGGAGTCCATTCTGAGTTGTAATTCTTCTGCTTTTTCGTTGTATCCTCGCTCTTCCAAAAGTGGGATGAAGTAGCGAATCATTTCGATCGAGATCATCATGTCCCGGTCATAATCCCGGTTTTCTTCTAGATAAAACTCGATCATATCCAATGAGCGCTTGGAAACTTTATCCACGATATCCAATGCCTTGTCGTCTTCACCTACTTCAAAGAAAAGCGGAACGGACTGCCCACTGGAAAGATCGTAAGGGATAGCCTCATCCGGCATGACTTCAAGTCCTTTGTTGAGGACTTCGGATGCGCGATCGACTTGGTCACGGTCAAGTAGAGCCATGGCAATGCTGTTTACGGTACTTCGATGGTTGGAGGCGAATCTTCGATACTCTTCATCTAGGTAAGCATCCGGATTGTCCATGCCTCTGAAGGCAAACTTCTCCATGAAATTTTCATAAGCCAAGTCAGCATTCACCAGCTCTTCCTGTATAAAAGATGGCTTGCGGATGGGTAGCAGTCGGTAAGTCAATCCTTCCATCACCACGTGATCGGAAACATCAATGCCGATAGTGGCAAGGGAGGTATTGTTGAAGTAGACCGGACGCTCCCAATTATTGGAGGCGATTAGGTCAATCAACATCATGGTTCCTTTTGTCACATACTGACCTTTGATTTGCAAGTTGATTTGCGGGGTAAATAGCGGTTCGAATTCCTCAGGAATGATTCCTTTTTGGAACACAGCCGCACTGTCCACTTCCAAAATCAAATTTCTGGACGGCACCATATTGATCTCGCTTTTTCCTCCCGTCTGCATTTTGAGCAGATTGGAACCGGAGTTGAGGAGTTTAATGTACTCACGGGCTGAAATCGCATCGAGGCCTTCTCTTTCCATGACGTACAAGACATCATTGGTTCCTTTTTGGTAACGCTCTGGGGAAAGCGAGAAGGGGAGTGGAGCCGACTCATTAGCAGGTCGGGTCATCTGATCGACGTACCAGTCCGTATCAAAATAGCTGAGTACAATCACCCGTACATCTGTACGGAAACCTTCCACTTCCTGTACATACCATAGCGGGAAAGTATCATTGTCTCCACCTGTGAAAAGGATGGCATTCGGAGCACAGGACGCAAGAAAGTTCCTGGCTGCATCGACTGAGAAATAGCGTCCTTTTCGATTGTGATCATTCCAGTTTTCAGCAGCCATTAGTCCTGCAACCGGCAAAGTCAGCAGGGTGGCAATGATTCCGGCCGTTGCCAAGTTTTTGGTGACTTTCCCCAAACCATGAGCAATAGCTAAGACACCCATACCAGCCCAAATAGCAAATGCATAGAAACTACCCACATATATATAGTCTCGCTCCCGAGGTTCGACCGGAGGCGAATTCAGGTAGAGTACCAGGACCACTCCCATCATCAGGAAGAGCATTAGATTGACATAGAAAGATTTGGGATCAACTTTGGCTTGGAAAAACAAGCCGATGATTCCCAAAAGAAGGGGAAGCATCAGGTAATTGTTGTGCCCCTTATTTTCTTTGATATAGTCGGGAAATTTATCCGAAAAAGCATCAGTTATCCCAATCCAAGGAGCATCTGTAAAGTCACTTTCTCGTCCGGAAAAATTCCACATAAAATAGCGCCAATACATATGTCCCAGCTGATGGCTGAACATAAAGCGCAGATTGTCTCCGAAGGTTGGATCCTGTCCTTCCCGAAGTCCTAATTTTTGTCGGTAAATACGTTTGTGATTTTCCTGCGTGGAATAGATTCGAGGCAGAATGGTTGTTTTTTCTTCTTCGTAAGTGTTTACGAGTTGGTAGTCCGCTATCTCATATTTGTCTTTTCCCTTTCGGTAAATGGGATCACCTTCTACCTGATCGGTGAGCTTGGCGGTGAAATACTGCCCATGAAGTAGGGGACGGTAGCCATATTGCTCACGCTTCAGGTAAGAGACGTAGCTAATAATATCCTTGGGAGCATTTTCGTTGATGACAGGATCTTGATTTGCCCGAACGACAATCAGCGTGTAAGAACTGTAACCGATCAGGATGAAGATCAAGGAAAGCAGGATGGTATTCAGCCCCGCCATCTCTTTCTTATAAGAGTAGCGATACCCAAAATACAGGGCAGTGAAGAATGCCGCGATAAAGAAAATAATTCCAGATCCGAAGGGAAGACCAAGGCTATTAACAAAAAATATCTCCGTCGAGCCGGCTAGACTTGGAAGACCCGGGATAATGATATTATTGATAATGACCAAAGCCACTCCGCCAAGCACAAATGCGATCGCAGCACCTTTGAGATTTGGATTAGGGTATTTTTTGAAATAATAAATCAGCGCCAATGCCGGCAATGCTACCAAGTTGAGCAAGTGAACACCGATGGAAAGTCCCACCAAATAAGCGATGAAAATCATCCACTTATTTTCTTCTTTAGGGTCCTTGATGACATCCCACTTGAGGAAAGCCCAAATGACAATAGCCGTAAAAAAGGATGACATCGCGTAAACCTCCGCCTCGACAGCTGAAAACCAAAAGCTATCTGAGAAGGTGTAAATCAGGGAACCGACGATTCCAGCTCCCAGCAGGCTGATGGTCTGTCCTTTGCTCTCTTCACCGGGAATGACCCCAAACAGCTTTCTTCCAAAAAGCGTGATGGACCAAAACAAAAACAAAATAGTCAATCCGGAGAAAACTGCGGATCCCACATTCATCCAATAGGCGATTTCCAGTTCATTGCCGAAGGCCAAAAAACTAAACATCCGATACACCAACAAAAAGAAAGGCGCACCCGGAGGGTGGGGTACTTGGAGCTTATAGGAAACGGCGATAAATTCCCCCGGATCCCAAAAACTGGCCGTTTGTTCTACTGAAAGAATATAGACTAATGTCGCTATCACAAACATCACCCAGCCGGTGATATTGTTGAGTTGCTTGAAATTGAGCATCAATACAGTAATTTTAGACGGACGAAAATAGGAAATTTATTCCCAAGAGAATTTTTTTTAGCACTTTTTAAAAAAATGATGAGGAAATGCTCCTGTGATAAATATTACTGATTTGCTTTTAACCTGCCTTTACTTTTGTAGAGTAATTTAAAAACAAGCAGTCTTATGAGCGCACAACCAAAAACCTTTCAGGAACTGATAAACGGGGACACTCCCGTATTAGTAGACTTCTTTGCCACTTGGTGCGGTCCCTGCAAAATGATGCAGCCGATTCTCGAAGATACATCCCGTCAATTGGGTGACCGGATCAAAATTGTCAAAGTAGATGTGGATAGAAATCCTTTAGCTGCTTCCACTTTCCAGGTACGAGGAGTACCAACTTTGATCTTATTCCAAAAAGGAAAAGTCCTTTGGAGAGAGTCAGGTGTGGTACCAGCTCATCAACTGGTAAAAGTTATTGAATCCCATTTGATGGTAAATGCTTGATTCTGATGTGACAAAAGTCATTTAATAGGCTTTAATCACTTCTTAAATTTGATTATTATTTGATAGAAACTTAATAAATAGAACCTATGAAGATCGAACAAATCTATACCGGATGCTTGGCTCAAGGAGCCTACTACATCGAGTCAGACGGCGAAGCAGCCGTAATTGATCCCCTAAGAGAGGTACAACCTTACATTGAAAAAGCTGAGCGCCGAGGCGCAAAAATCAAGTATGTATTGGAGACTCACTTCCATGCAGACTTTGTTTCTGGGCACCAAGACCTCGCTGAAAAGACAGGTGCTAAGATCGTTTATGGTCCTACAGGAATGAAAATGGGTTTTGACGCCATTGTAGCTGAGGACAATCAGGTTTTCGAACTAGGTAAGGCAAAAATCAAAGTCATTCACACTCCCGGACACACCATGGAGTCCGTTTGCTACCTACTCATCAATGAAGAAGGTAAGGAAGAAGCTTTATTTACGGGTGATACCTTATTTATCGGAGATGTTGGCCGTCCGGACTTAGCTCAGAAAGTTGTAAAAGATTTGACGCAGGAGAAACTGGCTGCACATCTTTATGACTCTTTGAGAAATAAAATTATGCCGCTTTCTGACGATTTGATCGTCTATCCGGCACATGGTGCAGGGTCTGCCTGTGGTAAAAATATGAGTAAGGAGACTTCTGATACTTTGGGCAATCAAAAGAAGACTAATTATGCGCTTCAGGAGATGACCAAAGAAGAGTTTATCAAAGAAGTATTGACTGGATTGACTCCTCCTCCGGCATATTTCCCTCAAAATGTAATGATGAATATCCAAGGCTATGATAGCATCGATGAGGTATTAGAGCGAGGTATCAGACCTTTGAGCCCTACTGAATTTGAAGCAGCTGCCAATGAGACCGGCGCTATGATTTTGGATACTCGAGATGCTCAGGTATTTGCCAAAGGGTTTATTCCAAACTCAATCAACATCGGAATCGACGGAAGCTTTGCGGTATGGGTAGGAGCGATGATTCCTGATCTGAAGCAAGAAATACTAGTAGTGGCAGATGAAGGCCGTGAAGAGGAAGTAATTACCAGATTGGCCCGAGTAGGCTATGACTTTGCGATCGGATACCTCCAGGGAGGATTCAAAGCATGGAAAGAAAGTGGTCAGGAAGTAGATTCCATCACCTCCATTTCGGTAGACGAACTGGCGAAAATCAAGGAAGGCGATCCTAGTATCCATATTCTGGATGTAAGAAAGAATTCTGAATTCCTTTCTGAGCATGTCATCGATGCTGAAAATGCTCCTTTGGACTACATCAATGATTCCATGCTCAAAGTGAAAAAGGATGAAACCTATTATGTTCACTGTGCAGGAGGCTATCGCTCGATGATCTTCAACTCAATTTTGAAGGCAAGAGGATATGATAACTTGATCGATGTGGCAGGCGGATTTACCGCGATCAAGGAGTCGGAGAAATTTAAGGTCTCTGACTACGTTTGCCCAACTACTTTACTTTAAAAGTGGCTTAGAAATTTGCTTAATCCCAAAATGGCAGGCCGAAAGGCTTGCCATTTTTGATATAACCCGATCTGATGTGATCAAAGTCACAATTTTATGTCAAGAATGAAACGCAATTTTGCAGTGCTTTTGCTAATTGTCATGGCACTGGGAGTAAGTCCCAGTAGTGTATGGGCTCAGCATGGAAATGAAGAAGAAGAAATTCCTACAGATGAAAAGCTCTTCGGAAAAATTCTTCGAAGCGGGTCCTTTGAGTTTCACCTACGTTCTTTCTATATGAGTACAGTCAATCAGGGCGACTTGATGGACTACAGCACTTGGGGTACTGGGGCTGGGCTTGGTTATTTTAGTCCCCGTTGGAAAGGCTTTGGCCTTGGATTTAGCGGGTTCTTTGTGTTCAGACATTTTGAAAATAATATCCAAGAGCTGGACCCTATGACTGGGATGGGCAATCGCTACGAGCTACTGCTATATGATGTGCGTCATCCGGATAATAATAAGGATATGGATCGATTGGAGGAGTTTTATTTATCCTACCAAAATCATGAAGTATCCATCTGGGGAGGACGCCATCATTTTGAGAGTCCCTTGCTGAATGCATCTGATAACCGGATGCGGCCTAATCTATTCAGTGGTCTTTCTGTGGATTACACGCCTGGCAGATTTCGATTTAACGGGGCATGGTTTACCCACGTAATATCGAGAGGTACCTTGGAATGGGTGCCCGTGGAAGAATCCTTTGGCACATTCGATATTGGACGGAATCCATTACAGGTATCTGAAAGCTACCGACATCATACAGAATCAAAAGGAATCGGAGTATTCGGAGCTCAATATGAAGCCAAGCAGCTAAAGCTTGAATCTTGGAATTACTTGTCGGAAGGGGTGTTTGGCCTATCCTTTCTCCAAGGTACCGGTGCTGCAAATTTAAAATCCGGACATTCTTTAGTTTGGGGTGTTCAGACCTTTGCGCAGACCGCCATCGGTGATGGAGGTAATCCGGATCCAGAGAAAGCTTATATGTTGCCCGATGAACGGACATTCGGATTGGGGCTACAGGCAGGTCTTAAATGGCCTCATGCCCTTTTGACTGTCAACTACTTGGGAATTTCTGACTCAGGAAGATTTCTTTTTCCCCGGGAATGGGGACGAGAAAAATTCTTTGTCAGTTTGCAGCGAGAACGATTTGAAGGCTTGGGTGGTGTCAATTCATGGATGATACAATACGACCATACCTTTATCCATGACAAGCTCAAGGTGAGCACAGGAGTCTCCCACACTAAAAACCCGAATATCAATAATGTGCTTTTAAATAAATATGGAATCCCAGACTACTATCATTTCAGTGGGTTGATAGATTATCGGTTTAGTGGGTTTTTCAAAGGACTGGATCTCCAGCTATTGGTGGTCGCCAAAAAAGAAGACACTGATCAAAAAATACCGATGGAATATGTGATCAATCGAGTGAACATGGTAAACACCTCATTGATATTGGATTATAGATTTTAAATTAGACAACAAAAAACAAATATGAATCAACTTATGGAATGGATTACTCAACCTTGGCCATGGTATGTGGCTGGTCCGATGATTGGACTGACAGTGCCGGCGCTATTGATCTTAGGAAATAAAACCTTTGGAATATCGTCTTCTTTGAGGCATGTCTGTGCGGCCTGCGTGCCTGCGGGGATACCTTTCTTTTCTTACAACTGGAAGAAGGAAATGTGGAATCTTCTATTTGTGCTAGGTATATTGATAGGAGGCTTTGTGGCGACAAGTTTCTTGGCCAATCCTGACTCAATCATAGTCTCGGAAGCTACACAAGCTGATTTGATGGCGCTTGGAGTCACTGATTTTGGCAACTTATTGCCTGCAGATATTTTCTCTTGGGAGAATCTCTTCACCGCCAAAGGGCTTCTTTTCTTCGTGATTGGTGGATTTTTGGTTGGTTTCGGTACCCGCTATGCAGGAGGTTGTACTTCCGGACATGCGATCATGGGTATCAGCTCCTTGCAATGGCAGTCTGTAGTAGCCACGATTTTCTTTATGATCGGAGGCTTCTTGATGACGCACGTATTGCTTGAGCCTTTAATGAAATTGGTAGGATTTTAATAGATAAATGATGAAAGTAGCAGAAAAGCCAACAACGATACAGGATCCTCATTGTGAGGCTCCCAACTTGCGAAAGCACGAAGACAAAGGACTGGAATTGCTGAAATACTTGATTTTGGGTGTTCTTTTCGGAATCGTCTTTGTAAAAGCAGAGATTATTTCCTGGTTCCGAATCCAGGAAATGTTCAGACTCCAATCTTTCCATATGTATGGGGTGATCGGGTCAGCAGTGGTGACCGGGATTATTTCGATTCAGCTAATCAAGCGATTCAATATCAAAACTATCCATGGTGAGACTATCAATATTCCAAAAAAGGAATTTAGAAAAGGACAGGTAATCGGAGGTTTTATCTTCGGATTAGGATGGGCTCTGACTGGAGCTTGCCCAGGACCATTATTCGCTCAGATAGGTAGTGGGTATACCGTGATCTTGGTGACTTTGATTTCTGCCTTGGCGGGAACTTGGGTTTATGGAAAGTTTGCGAATAAGCTTCCAAATTAAAAATATTTTAAGATTAGAAGGCTGTTGCCCTGATAGCAACAGCCTTCTTTTGTCCAAGTAATCAGGAGGATAGGGGTATTCTCAAAAAGTAAGCTTTGTCGACCCTGAAAATTCCTGATTAAAAATGTGCAAAAGCCTTTTGCAAAATTGAGAAAGGTCTTACTTTTGCAAACCGAAACAGCGAAGTTTGTTTCAAAATAGAGGAGTGGCAGAGTGCTTCCCGATATCCATCGGGACGGCGTCTTGAAAACATCTCAGAAAATTAGAGGAGTGGCAGAGTGCTTCCCGATATCCATCGGGACGGCGTCTTGAAAACAACTCAACAAATTAGAGGAGTGGCAGAGTGGTCGATTGCGGCGGTCTTGAAAACCGTTGTACCGCGAGGTACCGGGGGTTCGAATCCCTCC
>LJXT01000094.1 GCA_001314815.1 Algoriphagus marincola HL-49 | reverse complement strand
GCTGGTATGGAACCAAACCATTTTTCTGCCAGCTTTAGCACTTCTTTAGGATCCACACCTCCCCCGACAGCCAAGATGGCCCGATTAGGAGCGTAGTGTGTTTTGTAAAAATCCCAAACATCATCCGCTGTGTAGTTGACGATATCTTCGGTGGTTTCTCCGATAGTTGGCCAACGGTAGGGATGGGAATGGAAGGCCAAAGGACGGAGCAGATGCCAGGTATTACCGTAGGGCTGATTGAGATAGCGCTGCTTGAATTCCTCCAAGACTACCTTCCGCTGCGTTTCGATGGTTTTTTCCACCAAGGTGAGCTGCAACATGCGATCAGACTCCAACCAAAAAGCTGTTTCCAAATTGCTGGATGGCAGTGTCATGTAGTAATTGGTGATGTCGGGGCTTGTAAAAGCATTGCAATTGCCGCCCACCCGCTCGAGTGCTCGGTCAAAAACCGGTACATTTTTCGAGCTTCCAAACATCAAATGCTCAAAAAAGTGAGCTAGACCGGTTTTTCCGGGGATTTCATCTTTTGAACCTACCTTATACAGGAGATTAAAAACAGCTATTTTGGAGTTGGGGTCCGGATGAATAATTACTTCCAGTCCGTTGTCGAGAAAATGTCTTTCGTATCGAAATCTCATGGAAAGCAAAGCTACGCTTTTTTGAATTTTTTTGGTTTCAAATTACAACAGTCAAAAAGGGGATTTGATTTGGATTATTTATTTATCGCCAAAAGATTTCTGCTTATGTAAGTCTCCATGGATTTTCATAAAAAAGCCGAACTTTGAATGAATATCAGTAGTTTGCTATCGAAAATCCACCATTCATCATCCATGGAGTATCACTGTATTGACCTGCGAAAGACGAATCAATTTTCTGATTTTTTTCTTGACTACATTGAAGGAAAAGCGGAGCTAAGACCTTTTTACAATCATTTACCAAAAATCGAGAGCTTCCAAAAAGCTATCGAACAAAAGCATTTCTCTAATTCGAATCGTCAAGTTTTATGCGAAACCTTGACTGCCCAATATTCCGAAATCGAACTTTTTGAAGAGGAAAAATTACAGCTTCAGAAACTGGCTGATTCCAAAACCTTCACGGTGACCACAGGTCATCAGATGAATCTCTACACCGGGCCGCTATACTTTATTTATAAAATCGTCAGTACCATTCGCTTGGCCGGAAAACTCCGAGAAGCCTATCCTGATTACCATTTTGTGCCGATTTACTGGATGGCGACAGAAGATCATGATTTTGATGAAATCAACTATTTCAAGCTGGATGGGAAAAAATATCAGTGGAATACCCATCAAAGCGGTGCCGTTGGAAATTTTGAGCTAGATGCGAGTTTCAAGGAATTTGCCAAGACCGTTCCTTTTGCAGCAGCTATTTTCAAGGAAGCTTATGGTTCTTCCAAGACCCTGAAGGAAGCCGTCCGCAAGTATGTGCATGAGCTTTTTGGAAGAAAGGGCTTATTAATTGTGGATGCCCAAGAGGCAAGTTTCAAGTCACTTTTCAAGGAGGTAATGCGGGAAGATTTATTTTCTCACACGCCACATAGGGAAGCTGTTATGAAAACCGAGTCGTTGGAATCTTTGGGTTATGGCGGGCAGATTTTTCCTCGAGAGATCAACTTCTTTTACTTGGATGAAGGAATCCGGGAGCGAATTGAGCAACAAGGGGATAAATATGTGGTGCTGAATACCGAATTGAGATTTTCCAGATCTGAGATTGGGCAACTCATCGAGGAGCATCCGGAGCGTTTTAGTCCCAATGTAGTCCTGCGCCCATTGTATCAGGAGACCATTTTACCAAACCTTGCCTACTTGGGTGGGCCCTCCGAGACAGTCTACTGGCTGCAATTGAAGGGAGTGTTTGATCATTTCAAAGTTCCGGTTCCGGTACTTTTACCTCGAAATTTTGCACTTGTGCTAGAGCCACTTTTTGAGAAAAAACTGAAACAATTGGACTGGGAAGTGAAAGATCTATTCCAGGACTTTGATGAGTGGAAGAAATCATTTGTGGCCAAGCATGCTTCGATTGACGTGAGTTTGGAAAATGAGCGTGCGACCCTTTCAGCACTTTATGAAGAGAAGGGAAAGGAAGCAATGGCTTTAGAGAAAAGCTTGGAGCAGTCATTTGAAGCGGCAAAAGTGCGCTCGCTGAAAATTCTCGATCAAATGAGCCGTAAACTTCGAAAAGCAGAAGAGCGGAGACAGCATATTTCTCTTGAGCGGGCGAGAGCAATTTTGGATTATGCTGCCCCTGATGGTACGCCGCAAGAGCGAGTGGTAAATATGATGCAGTTTTACTTAGCTGATGATGAGTTTTTGGAGAAGCTTTACAAAGCCTTTGATCCGCTCGACTATTCCATGATTGTCATTGAATTATGATTCCTGCCAAGGAGTATATCAGGGAAAAATATAAAAAGAAGCGAGCTGTACTGAGCGATCAGGATAAAATGGATCTTGATCATAAAATCCTAGCACGAGCGATTGATTGGTTGAAGAGCGGGGATTTTCCGAAAAAGGCTCATCTTTTCTTACCAATCGGAAAACAGAAGGAAGTGGATACATTTCCTTTGCTTGAATGGTTTTGGGAGAATGGATGGGATGTTTATTCATCAAAAATCAGTTCTAAAAGTCTCGATATGGAGACTATTTTTTTAGAGCCTAATACTTCTTTTACAACATCAACCTGGGGAATCCCCTTTCCAAATCATTACCAAGAGGTAGAGGTTCAGGAATTCTCTTTGATATTTCTTCCCCTCTTGGCTTATGATAGGTCAGGCTATCGAATTGGTTTTGGGAAAGGGTATTATGATAAATTCCTGGCAGGCATTGATTTCGATCCGGTAAAAGTAGGCTTAAGCTACTTTACTCCAGAGCCTTCATTGCCTTATGAGTGTCATGATATTCCTTTGGATTTTTGCATAACTCCTGAAAAAATCTTTACATTTTGATCAATATTAAGAGAGGAGATGGAAAAAGCACTTTTGATTTTTGGGTTAAGCTTCGTATTGATTTGCCCTGCATTTTCGCAAGTTGGCAGCTACAATACCATGGTGGGGGTTACCGGAGGCACTAATGTCGGAGGTACAGTGAAGCAGTTTATTTCAGAAACTGGCGCAGTGGATTTACTGGTTTATAATCGATGGAAAGGCTGGGTGGCAGCCGTACTTTACGAACATCACTGGGATATTCGAGAGTTTGAGGGTTTAGAGTGGTATGTAGGAGCTGGCGCGCATTATGGGATTTGGAAAGATGGCAAAGGAGAACCACCCTGGGTATATAAAATTGATCGAGATTACAATGTCTTTGGGGTAGATGCGATAGTGGGTTTAGAGTATAATATTAACCGAAGTAACTTCTATGTAGGTTTATATTGGAAGCCTGCTTATAATTTTACAGACTTTACAAAGTTATGGGAAGATGAAGCAGCCTTGACTCTGAGATATTCTCTTTAAAATTTCGATTTTTGATAAAAAAATAAACTGACTTTTGTGAATTCAGCAAAAAATCTAATGTTTCTCAAAAGAATTAGACCCAGAATTTGATTTTTTTTAAATTTTTGAATCTTTTTTTTGTTTAAAATATAGCGATCAGAATTTTATTTTAATTCTTAGAGAATTGGGGTGTAAAAGTTCTTAAAAATTCAGATTGACAAAAATCAATGAAATTTTTTCCCTGATTTTCAGCAGTAAATTTTTATTTAATTATTCAAAAAAATAGCTTTGGCCAAATATTGTTTTGCAAATGTTAAATAATTTGAGTGAAACAGTTAAAATTTCTTAATACTAGGCCTTGATCCAAATAATCATCTTTTTAAGCCGCGCAAACCAAATTTTTACCGTTCATTCCGCTTTTTTTCTTAATAATTATAAAAATCTAATAAATGATTAGATATTTCAATTATTTAAATCATAAATATAAATATTATTATAATTAAATATCTTTTTTAAATATATTTTTCAAAATTTGGAAATTTTGAAATTTCACAGAAAGGAATTTTATTTACACATCAACTAAACTAAATACCTTATGAGAAAAGCTTTACTCTTTGTTGTTGCGCTTTTCACCATGACCCTCAGCTATGAGGTGTCGGCGCAGCAGCGGGTAATTACCGGAACGGTAATTTCCGACGAAGATGGACTGGGCTTGCCAGGTGCGACCGTTCTCGTGAAGGGTACTACTGTAGGAACTACCACCGATTTGGATGGTAATTTTTCCATTAGTGTCCCGGATGGAGGCACGACGTTGATCTTCTCCTTCGTAGGTCTAGAGACGAAGGAAGAGGTCATTGGCAACCGGACCGTAATTGATGTGACGCTCACTACTGATGCCGAGCAGCTATCCGAAGTGGTAGTAACGGCGATTGGTATCGAGCGTGAGAAAAAAGCCTTGGGTTATGCAGTTACCTCTGTAGGTACTGAGCAGCTCGAAAACAGACCTGAGCAAGACGTAGCCCGTGTATTGCAGGGAAAAGTACCGGGGGTGAATATCACTTCTACTAATGGTATGTCTGGTTCGGGTACTAACATGGTAATCCGTGGTTATTCATCCGCTACTGGTTCTAACCAGCCTTTGTTCGTAGTAGATGGTGTTCCTTTCAACACCAGCACCAACGCCCAAAACGGGTTTACAACAGGTGGTGCGACTACTTCATCTCGATTCTTGGATATTGACCCTAACAACATTGAGAATATCTCCGTGCTGAAAGGTCTTTCTGCAACCGTACTTTACGGTGACCAAGGTCGAAACGGGGTAGTCCTGATTACGACTAAATCAGGTGCTTCCAAGCGAAGAGCTTCCGAAGTGACTATCAATCAATCTGTATTTACCAATGAGGCTGCTTCGCTTCCTACTTACGGGCAAGTTTATGGTAATGGATTCCAGCAAGCGCCAGGATTCTTCTTCTCTAACTTCGGACCAAGAATGGATCAAGGGCTTACTGTAAACCACCCCTATGCTACATCCTCTGTGCAGTTGGTGCGGGATGCATTCCCTGAGTTTAGAAATCCGGATGGAACACCAGTGCAGTATGAGTATAAGGCTTATGCAGATCCTTCCGAGGTTTTCTTTCAAACAGGGTTAATTTCCAATACTTCAGTACAGATTGCCGGTGGCTCTGACCGTACAAGCTTCAATGCCAGCTTTGGCTACACGGATGAGGAAGGATTTACTCCAGGAAACAATTTGAAGAAATACAACTTTGGATTGGGTATTAACTCTGCAGTAACCGATAAATTAACTGTAAAGTCTTCCTTTACCTTTGCTGTTACAGACTTGGAGTCACCTCCGGTTAATGCGGCGTTTGGTTCTGGACCTTCCGGTGGTATTCCTTCTGTATTTGCGCATGTATTGTATACGCCACGTTCAGTTGATTTGGGAGGTCTTCCTTTCGAAAATCCAATCGATCGCAGCTCTGTGTACTACCGTGGGGATAATGGTATCGTCAATCCCTTGTGGTTGGTGAGATATTACCAAAACACTTCAGATGTAAACAGATTCTTCAATTCCACATCCTTGATCTATGATATCAATGATGATTTCTCGATCACTTATAGATTTGGATTGGATACCTACTCCGAATTACAGGAACTCAGATACAATAAAGGAGGACCATCTTCTTCGCTTGCAACTCAGTCTGGATATTATAGATCATCCAATATTCAGAATACCATTTGGAACCAGGATTTGGTCATCAATTGGAAGAAGGAGTTCTCTGATAAATTTGGTATGAGTGCATTGATCGGTGGAAACTCCCGATATGACACCTATGCTCAAAACGGGGTTGCTTCTCAAGGCCAGTTGGCTTTCGGTTTATTTAGACATTCAAACTTTAGACAGTCATCTTCAAACGATGCTTACAGTGGAGGTAATTTGAACTTTACCCAGGAAGAGCGAAGAATGGGAGTTTATGCTAACGTAACGCTAGACTATGACAGGTTCTTATTCGTAAACCTTTCCGCTCGTAATGACTGGACTTCTACAGTAGAGCCTGAAAACAGAAGGATTCTTTATCCAGGTGCTTCCGTTTCTTTCATCCCAGCTACTGCATTTAATTGGAATAGCACCACGGTAAACGACCTGAAACTTCGATTGGGCTACGGTACTTCTGCGGGTTTCCCTCGTCCATACAGAACTCGAAATGTATTGGTGCAAAGTGCCAGGGCATTTGATCGAGACGGTACTATTAGCCAAACTCACTCGGTAGCCAATACACTCGGTAACCCTAATTTGAAGCCCGAGCTTCATGAAGAATTGGAATTTGGTGTGGAAGGCGTCATGTTTAATAACAAATTAACATTCGATCTTTCCCTTTACCAGAAGAATACACGGGATTTGATTACTCAATCTCCAATTGATCCTGCAACCGGATTTACCTCTACCGCAATTAACATCGGTAAGATTCGTACGCGAGGAATTGAATTCCAAGCTACTGTAAACCCTGTATCTACGGCTTCAGGATTCAACTGGAACTCTACCATCAACTGGGGTCTTTATAGATCTGTTACTGTTGAGCTCGGTGGTGGACTTGAGGAAGTTCTAGTATCAGGATTTACTACGCTAGGTAACTTTGCTATCCCCGGTGAGCCTTTCAACATTATCAAGGGTATAGGATTTGACCGTGATGAGCAGACCGGACAGCCAATTATTCTTTCCAACGGACTGCATAAGCCAGCTGCTGATCTACAGGTATTGGGTGATCCTAACCCGGCTTGGACTGGATCATGGATTAATTCATTCTCATACAAGGGTTTCACTCTAAGTGCCATGATGGAATATCGCCACAGAGGGGATGTTTTCTCAAGCACCGTTACAGCTACTTTGGCCAGAGGTGTAACCAAGGACCCTGTAGCTGATAGAGAGTTGACTTTCATCATGCCAGGTGTGAAAGAAGATGGAACTCCAAACGATATCCAGATTACTGCTTCGGATTATTTCTTTGCAGGATATCAAGGTGCTACTGATGAGCCAAACGTATTCGATGGATCTATGATTCGATTGAGAGAAGTATCCTTGGGATATGAGATACCTATGAACTTGATGGCTAAGACTCCTTTCAAGAGAGCTTCTATTGCATTGAGCGGTACTAACCTTTGGTTCCTTGCGCTTAACTTCCCGCCAAACATGAACTACGATGTAGACGTGTTGGGAACTGGTGTAGGTAACGGTTTGGGCTTTGACTTTGTAACAGGTCCTAGCTCCAGAAGATTTGGTGGAACTGTAACGCTTACATTCTAATCCCAAAACTGAAGAATTATGAAAAGAATATTATATACAGTGATGTTGGGAGCAAGTATGCTAGTTGCAACCTCATCATGCGATTTAGACTTGCTGGATGATCCGAATGCAGTAACCGCCTCAACGGCGGATCCTAATTTCATTCTGAATAGAATCCAGCTTGATTATGAGAATTTATTCAATGCGGTTGGAAACCATGGTATGCGTCTTACTAGGATGCTAAATCAAGGTTCTGCGCAGTATGAAGGTGCATATACTCCTGTGACTACTAATGGGTATTGGACTAATGCTTATGCAAATATCCTTCAGGACATCGCTTTCCTAGAGCCATTGGCGGAGGAGGCCCAGCTTGAGAGACACCTTGGTATTTCCAAGACGATCAAAGCAATGGTTCTTTTCCATTTGGTTGATTCATATGGCGATATACCGTTTTCTCAAGCATTGGATCCTAATGAGTTCAACCCAGCTGTGGATTCTGGAGAGTCTGTTTATGATGCTGCTTTTGCTGCATTGAACGAAGCAGAAGCCCATTTTACAGCTCAGGAAAGTGCTGGCGCTCCTAATGATTATTTCTACGGTAGAGATTATGCTAAATGGGAACGACTTGTCAATACCTTAAAGTTGAGATATTTCTTAAACAGAAAACTGGTGGATCCCTCTGGATCAACTGCAGGTATCAATGCATTGGTTACCGCGGACAACATGTTGAAAGAAGGTGATGACTTTGTATTCCAATTTGGTACTACTCAGGCGGATCCGGATTCTCGTCATCCAAGATTTTCTGCTCAGTATACTTCCGGTGGTGGTGACTATCAGTCTACCTACTATATGTGGCATTTGACTGAAGCAAAGGGTTTTGATGACCCTCGTGCTAGATTCTACTTCTATCGTCAAGTATTAGTCAACTCTACCAATCCAGATGAAATTGAGTGTATTACGCAGTTGCCACCTGCACACTATCTAGTTGGTAATTTTATTTACTGTCTTCCCGGTGAGCGAGGCTATTGGGGCCGTGATCACCTAGATCCGGATGGTATTCCACCAGATGGATTACAGCGAACTGCATGGGGTGTATTCCCAGCAGGAGGACGATTTGATGATGATTCTGCTACGCCTGTAAACGATCCATCTTTGGGTGCTCAGGGTGCTGGTATCCAGCCTATTATGTTAGCTGCCTATGTTGACTTTATGTTGGCGGAAGCTGCTTTGACTCTGGGAACTTCAGGGGATGCCAAGGATTATTTGCTATCCGGTATCGAAAAGCATATGAACTACGTTGTTGATTGGAGTCTAGGTTCAGCGGAAGCAGGTGCTATTTCTACTTTCTTCAATGATGAAGAAATCGACATCGATCAAAACATCGAAAACTATGTCGAGTATGTATCTGATGAATACGATGGTTTGTCTTCTGATGATGATCGTATGGATGTAATTGGACGTGAGTATTGGTTGTCTCTATTCGGAAACGGAATTGAGTCTTTCAATCTTTACAGAAGAACAGGAAAGCCTGACAATATGCAGCCAGGTCTGGAAGCGAATCCAGGTGTATTCCCAAGATCTTTCTTCTATCCTAACACCTACATGGTAACCAATACCAGTGCAGTTCAGAAGGCAGATCAGTCTGTACAGGTGTTCTGGGATACTAATCCTGCTGGTAATGCTTGGGTTTATTAACCGAAAAATTTGAAAAATATGAAAATGTTAAAATATAGTTTCGGCCTTTTCCTAGGTGCTTTGGTCTTCTTTAGCTCTTGTAGAGACTTTGTGGAGCCAAATGTTCCTTATTCAGAGTTCGATACGGGTGCTTATCTTCGGACCATTGAGAGAACTAGCACAACCTTTAACTTCTTTGATCTACAAAATTCCAAATTCGCTTTGACATTGGAGGCGGTAGATATCGAGGATGGAGGTACTGTAGAAAACGTGGAAATTCGCGTGAGACACAGAAGATTGATCCCGGGTGTAGGTTTGGAATTTACTCCCGAAGAAGATGTTTTGGTAAGAACGTTGGATAAGAGTGAATTTCAGCCAAACGCTGATTCCCGCTTCTTGAGAACTACTTTCGAGATTCCTGCCTTGGATGCTATTCAGGCAGTTGGACTCACTCCTGCTGATATTGAAGGAGCCGATGTATTTGAATTCCGTTTGGTATTGAACGACCGGTTTGGAAGAAGTTTCTCTACTGACAATGTAACTACCAACGTGGCAGGTGCTCCATTTTATGCATCTCCGTTTCAGTACAACGTAAGTGTCATTTGTCCTTCTGATTTGGGTGGTACTTATGAGTTTGAGCAGTCCAATATGGAATCTATTTATGGTTCTTGCGCAGGTACTATCACCGGTACGACTACTTGGACTCCAGTATCTTCTACTCCAGGTGCTTATACTATTACAGATGGTACTTTCGGTTTCTGGGATTGCTATGGTGATTCATGGGGAAGTGGTAGTGCAAGAATCAATGATGCTTGCGGCACGCTTTCGATGTCTGGAGCAGATAAGTATGGCGCTTCATACAGTATGACTGTTGTTAGCGCTGATGCTGACAACCTTGTTTTCCAATGGTTAAACTCCGATGGAGAAACTGGTTTGGTAACTGTTAAATCAAATGATGGCAAACCTTGGCCTGAATTGAGATAATATTTAATTAATTGATAAATAGCGATGTGATTCACATCGCTATTTTTTTATTCTTGTATATTTGGAAAAACGAATATACGGTTTTTTAATACCGTTTATTCAGGTTAGTTTTGTTGAGCCTATTCAAAATAACCATGGACAAATTTTCGTATATCGCAAACGCACACGTTTCATACATCGATGAGCTTTATGCATCTTATAAAACCGACCCTGAATCCATAGATCCAAGTTGGAAAGAATTTTTTGACGGATTCGATTTCGCCTTGACCAATTACGGTGAAGAGGAGAACGGATCTGCCGTAGCAGCTTCAGCGCCCAGCACGGCAAAAAATGGCTCTTTAGCAACTCCGGGTACTATTATGGATATGGAGCAATTGCCTAAGGAGATTAAAGTCCGGGCTTTGATACATGCTCATCGGTCCAGAGCTCATTTGCGATCTAAAACAAATCCAGTTCGTGAAAGAAGAGATAGAAAGGCGCTGATCGATCCACAAGATTTTGGTCTTGGGGATGTGGATATGAATACTGAATTCCAAGCAGGGAACGAAATTGGGATTGGTAAAGCCAAGCTATCCGATATCATCGGCGCATTAAAGAAGATCTATGAAGGATCAATGGGTTTTGAGTACCTATATATTCGGGATCCTGAAATATTAGACTGGTTTAAGACCAAAGTTGAAAAGGAGGCTTTAGCTTTTAATCCAGCTACTGAAGAGAAGAAGCGTATTCTTTTCAAGCTTAATCAGGCTGTTGTATTTGAAAACTTTCTCCATACCAAATACCTTGGTCAAAAGCGTTTTTCATTAGAAGGTGGTGAAAGTACTATTCCATTTTTGGATGCTGTCATCAATAGCTCCGCAAACCTTGGTGCTGAGGAAGTAATGATCGGCATGGCTCACCGAGGTAGATTGAATGTGCTCGCCAATATCATGGGGAAAACCTACGAACAAATTTTCTCCGAATTTGAAGGAACAGCAAAGCCTGACTTGACCATGGGTGATGGAGATGTGAAATATCACATGGGTTACTCCTCTGATATCGTCACTCCACAGGACAGAAAAATACACCTAAAATTAGCACCCAATCCTTCGCACTTGGAAGCTGTAAATCCAGTGGTAGAAGGGTTTATCCGAGCAAAAATTGATTCGGAGCACAAAGGCGATGCAACCAAGGCATTACCAATTTTGATCCATGGGGATGCGGCAGTGGCAGGACAGGGGATTGTCTATGAAGTGACCCAAATGGCTGGGCTGAAAGGTTACCATACCGGAGGTACTATTCACTTTGTGATTAATAATCAGGTTGGTTTCACTACAGATTTTGATGACGCGAGATCCTCGATTTATTGTACCGATGTAGCAAAGATTATCGATGCCCCGGTGATTCACGTGAATGGAGATGATGCAGAAGCGGTGGTTTTTGCGGCTAAGCTAGCAGCTGAATTCAGACAAAAATTCGCCAAAGACATTTTTGTAGATATGGTCTGCTATCGTCGTCATGGTCACAATGAATCAGATGAGCCGAAATTTACTCAACCGGAGCTCTACAACATTATTTCCAAGCACCCGAATCCTCGTGAGGTTTATATCAAAAAGCTTACCGAGCGAGGTGATATTGATGCTAAAATCGCGAAGCAAATGGATAAAGAATTCCGACAATTGCTTCAGGATCGATTGAATATGGTCAAGGAAAAACCTTTGCCTTATCAAGCCACCAAGTTTGAAAGAGAGTGGGGTACATTAAGAAGATCTAAACCAGAGGACTTTGACAAATCTCCAGAAACCGGAGTTAGTTCGGAGGCTATAGAGACAGTAGCAAAAGCACTTACTTTCATTCCAAAAGGCTTCAAGGCTATCAAGCAGATTGAAGTTCAGATGAAGCAAAGAAAGGATATGTTTTTCGATAGTAAGTCCCTGAATTGGGCTGCGGCGGAGCTTTTGGCTTATGGCTCCCTTCTTTTGGAAGGAAAAACAGTCCGACTGACAGGTCAGGATGTACAGCGTGGAACTTTCTCACACCGACATGCAGTCATTCATGATGCGAATTCAAATCAGCCTTTCAACTCACTTCATGAAATGCCGGAGCGTAAGGGAAAGTTTTCTATTTATAACTCCTTGCTTTCTGAGTATGCGGTTTTGGGCTTTGAGTATGGCTACGGAATGGCTAATCCGAATTCCCTCACAATCTGGGAAGCACAGTTCGGAGATTTCGCCAATGGCGCCCAAACTATGATCGACCAGTTTATTTCTTCTGGAGAATCAAAATGGCAAAAGCAAAATGGTCTCGTGATGTTGCTGCCGCATGGTTATGAAGGGCAAGGCCCAGAGCACTCCAATGCTCGACCAGAGCGCTTCTTGCAGCTTTCTGCTGAATACAACATGGTGGTAGCAAATATTACCGAACCTTCTAATTTCTTTCACCTTTTGAGAAGGCAATTGACATGGGAATTCAGAAAGCCTTGCGTGGTTATGTCTCCGAAATCCCTCCTGCGGCATCCTAAAGTGATGTCTCCGCTTGATGAGTTTACTAGTGGTTCATTCAAAGAAATCATCACAGATTCCAATGCTGATCCTAAAAAAGTGAAGCGTGTTATTCTTTGCTCTGGCAAAGTTTATTACGACCTAGAGGAGGTAAGAGAAAAGGAAAAAATTGATCAAGTAGCAATAATCCGAGTCGAGCAATTGCATCCACTTCCTAAAAAGCAAATCTTAGAGGCCTTGAAGCCTTACAAAGGTGCTGAGGTCGTATGGGTTCAAGAAGAGCCGGAAAACATGGGCTATTGGACCTATATCTTAAGACTGCTTCACAAAGAACTTCCTATGGATGTCATAGCCAGAAAGGTATCTGCATCTCCTGCCACAGGATATAATAAGGTACACGTAGAGGAGCAGAAGTCTATCATCAACAAAGCATTAAAACTTTAATAGCCAATCCGAAATAATCTTTTGATGCTTTGACCTGTACGGGAAAAGCTAAAACAACAATCTCATGAGCAAAGAAATCAAAGTTCCCGCAGTGGGAGAGTCTATCACGGAAGTGACCGTGGGACAGTGGTTCAAGAAGGATGGAGACCAAGTCGAAATGGATGAGGTACTCTGCGAACTCGAATCAGACAAAGCTACTTTTGAACTTCCCGCTGAAGCAGCAGGCACGCTTCGAATTAAGGCAGAAGAAGGCGACACCCTAGAGATTGGGGCGGTCATCTGTGTAATCGATGAGTCTACCAACTCAGTAGCTACCGATTCCGATAAGCCATCTGGTACTGATTCAAAAACCCAAGCTGAGACTCCCAAGAGTACTGGGGAGGTGAAAGAAATGGTAGTTCCTACAGTTGGAGAGTCCATCACAGAAGTGACTTTAGCTAATTGGATTAAGGCTGACGGAGATTTTGTGGAATTGGATGAAATCATCGCAGAGGTGGACTCCGATAAGGCTACATTCGAACTACCCGCTGAAGGTTCAGGTATTTTGAGACATGTGGCTCAGGAAGGCGATACATTAGAAATTGGAGGATTGATTTGCAAAATCGAGATCATGGAAGGTAAGCCAGCTGAGACTTCTGCCGAGTCAAAAACTGAATCACCAGCCTCAACTTCAGCTTCCCCATCCAAAGAGTCTTATGCAACCGGCCATGCATCGCCTGCCGCCTCCAAGATTCTAGCAGAAAAAGGCATCAAACCTGAGGAAGTAAAAGGAACAGGAAAAGATGGTCGAATCACCAAGGAGGATGCTGAAAATGCACAAAAGAAAGCGGCAGCCCCAGCGAAGGAGCAGAAAAAAGAGTCAGCTCCAGCTCAAGAAGCAGTGAGAGTACCGGGATCTAGAGAAGAGAAGCGTGAGAAAATGTCCTCTCTTCGTCGTACGGTTTCTAGACGATTGGTGGCGGTGAAGAATGAAACTGCTATGCTGACCACTTTCAATGAGGTCAATATGAAGCCGATTATGGACATGAGATCCAAATACAAAGAAATGTTCAAAGAAAAGCATGGCGTTGGGCTTGGCTTTATGTCTTTCTTTACCAAAGCTGTATGCGTGGCACTTCAGGAGTGGCCGGCAGTCAATGCCAAGATTGATGGAAATGAAATGGTTTTCCATGATTTCTGTGATATTTCGATAGCGGTATCAGCACCAAAAGGCTTGGTTGTCCCAGTGATTCGAAATGCTGAGGGAATGAGCTTTGATCAGATCGAAAAAGAAGTGGTTCGTCTTGCTACCAAGGCTAGAGACAATAAGCTTTCCATCGAGGAAATGACAGGAGGAACCTTTACCATTACCAATGGTGGAGTCTTTGGCTCAATGATGTCCACCCCGATTATCAATGCACCACAATCAGCAATTCTAGGCATGCATAATATCGTTCAGAGGCCAATGGCTGTGAATGGGGAAGTGAAAATTTTGCCTATGATGTATGTAGCCCTTTCTTACGATCACCGAATTATTGATGGTAGAGAATCGGTGAGCTTCCTGGTACGTGTCAAGCAGCTTCTCGAAGAGCCAGAGCGACTGCTTTTTGGAGTATAAGAAGAATTACGATTTACGAAATACGAAATACGAAGGGCAGATCATATCAGCCCGTTCATTTAGCTTGAGGTTTGGTCTTATGTCTTGCTTCTAGCATCTAAAATCTAAAAAATAATGTACGACTTAATAGTAATCGGTTCAGGACCTGGAGGCTACGTCGCCGCTATCCGGGGTGCCCAATTGGGCATGAAAACCGCCATTATCGAAAAATATCCAACTTTGGGAGGGACTTGCCTGAATGTAGGCTGTATTCCGTCCAAGGCTTTATTGGACTCTTCTGAGCATTTTCACAATGCAAAGCACACCTTTAAGACTCATGGAATCAACCTAAGTAATCTGAAGGTTGACCTGAAGCAAATGATTGCCCGCAAAGAGGATGTGGTCAAGCAGAATGTGGATGGAATTCAGTACCTCATGAAAAAGAATAAGATTGACGTGCTTCAGGGAGTTGGCTCATTTGTAGATGCCCATACCATCAAGGTGACCAAGGAGGACGGTTCTGAAGAGAAAATTGAGGGTAAAAATATCATTATTGCCACAGGTTCCAAGCCTGCTTCTTTACCATTCATTCAAATTGACAAGGAAAGGGTAATCACCTCTACCGAAGCATTGAAGATGAAAGAAATCCCCAAGCACTTGATCATCATCGGTGGTGGTGTCATCGGAATGGAGCTAGGTTCGGTTTACGGCCGAATGGGCGCGAAAGTGTCTGTGGTCGAGTACATGGATTCTTTAATCCCATCCATGGACAAAACCATGGGTAAAGAGCTTCAGAAGTCTTTAAAGAAGCTTGGATTTGATTTTTATCTGAAGCATAAGGTGACCGCCGTCGAGAATAAGGGTAAAGAAGTTACGGTAACTGCTGAAAACAGCAAAGGTGAGAATGTAGAGTTGAAAGGGGACTATGTGTTGGTTTCCATCGGTAGAAGGCCTTACACTGATGGATTAAATGCAGAAGCTGCGGGTGTTAAAGTCAATGAGCGAGGACAGGTTGAGGTAAATGAGCATTTACAGACCTCCGTTTCTCACATTTTCGCTATCGGCGATGTTGTCAAGGGCGCCATGTTGGCCCACAAAGCGGAAGAAGAAGGGGTTTTTGTGGCAGAAACCATTGCCGGACAAAAGCCTCATATCAATTACCTGCTGATTCCTGGCGTAGTTTACACCTGGCCTGAGGTTGCCTCTGTGGGATACACGGAAGAGCAATTGAAAGAGCAGGGCAAAAAATATAAAACCGGAAAGTTTCCATTTATGGCATCAGGTCGGGCGAGAGCTTCGATGGATACCGATGGACTTGTAAAAGTATTGGCTGATGCTGAAACGGATGAGATCCTAGGAGTTCATATGATTGGTCCTCGTACAGCCGATATGATTGCAGAGGCGGTTGTAGCTATGGAATACCGTGCGTCAGCAGAAGATATTGCTCGAATGTCACACGCACACCCTACGTATACCGAGGCTTTCAAAGAAGCCTGTTTGGCAGCGACAGAGAATCGAGCGCTGCACATTTGATTGATGTACTTGAGCTTAAGCCATCTTCCTCCCGGGAGATGGCTTTTCTTTTTTTAGGAAAAATGGCTTTATTCACCCATGACTTATAAAGTAGCTTTTTTAGGAGCAGGAAATGTGGCTTGGCATTTGGCCCCTGCATTGGAAAATGCCGGCCATCAGGTGACCGAGGTATATTCACGAACCTTGTCGGGAGCAAAAAGGGTCACCGAAAGGCTTTACGCTGCGATACCTAAGGATGATCTTGATTTTTCAGAAAGCAAAGCCCAACTATTTATTTTGGCGGTGAAAGATGATGCTATTCCTGATGTGGCAGATGCGGTGATTTTGCCTGAGGAAAGTATCTTAGTGCATACTTCAGGTACGATGCCACTTGATATTTTAAACTATTCCTCAGCTACCTACACGGGTATTTTCTATCCTTTGCAGTCTTTCACGGCTGGTCAGAAAATGGACTTATCGGATGTTTCGATTTTGATCGAATCTGATGATCAGGAAATTGT
The DNA here is from genome assembly GCA_001314815.1 of Algoriphagus marincola HL-49. Classification (GTDB taxonomy): domain Bacteria; phylum Bacteroidota; class Bacteroidia; order Cytophagales; family Cyclobacteriaceae; genus Algoriphagus; species Algoriphagus marincola_A. The sequence goes on along the minus strand of LJXT01000094.1, from coordinate 472 downwards.
TAAAATCCTGAGAAAAGTAGCAAAGTCCATCTCGCATAATATCTTTTTTGTCCGTTCTAAAGATCGAAAAGCGGTCCATATAGCAGCTGTTTTTGCCAGTAATTTTACCAATCACATGATCCGAATAGCCGAGGAAATCATGCGAAGACAGGGACTTGATTTTGAAATGATGAAGCCGCTGATTATTGAGTCCATTTCAAAAAGCCTACAAATAGGAGCCAAGAAAGCTCAAACGGGTCCTGCTGTTCGGGAAGACTATGAGACACTGGAGGAGCATCACCGTTTTTTGAATTATAACCCAGAAATAGCAGAAATCTACCGTTTGATCTCTCAGGACATCATAGATTCTTAGCCATCCCAAGTACCAAACAATCCTCGCTGATAGTCTCGATAGGCTTCCCGGATTTCATCTTCGGTATTCATCACGAAAGGTCCTTGAGCCACCACAGGCTCATTGAATGGCAAGGCATGT
>LJXT01000093.1 GCA_001314815.1 Algoriphagus marincola HL-49 | reverse complement strand
TCACATCCATGGATACCTCCATCTGATAATCCACCGCTTGCTGGAAACGACCGGTTTGGGCCCAGGCTACCGAACCAAAAAGGAATAGAAAAAGCCCCAAAACAGGCTTTTGAAAACGATACGACATAGATTTTTAATTTTTTCTTAAAGAAAGGGAAAAATGCCCTGACCCACCAAACCGATAATCAATTTTTAGGACTAACTTCCTGTTCAGCACATTTTCTTTCCACTGGCATAAAAATTAAAAATACCGGGAATAGTTTTATTTTATTTATAAAAAAATCACCAATTCTATGAGAAAACTCTTTACCCTCTGGCTGATGCTCCTTTTGGGCACAGCAGTCATTGCACAAGAAGTGGACATGGATCTATTCAAATCCATGAAAACAAGAAATGTGGGACCCGCAGGGATGAGTGGAAGAATCACGGCTATTGATGCTGTGGATGACAATCCTTCCATCATCTATGCTGGTTCTGCATCTGGTGGACTTTGGAAATCTACATCAGGCGGTGTCCATTGGGAGCCAATCTTCGATGAGCAGGTTGTCCACTCCATCGGGGCTATTTCCATTTATCAAAAAAATCCTTCTGTTATCTGGGTGGGAACCGGAGAAGGTAATCCAAGAAATTCATTAAATCTTGGTTACGGTGTTTACCGATCTCTAGATGCAGGTAAAACATGGGAATTAATGGGGTTGGAAAAAACTCGGGCCATTCACCGAATCATTGTTCATCCTGATGATCCCAATACTGTCTATGTCGGAGCAATCGGATCGCCATGGGGAGAACAAGAAGAGCGGGGTGTTTACAAAACCACAGACGGCGGGAAGACTTGGAATAAAATCCTGTATATCGACGAAAAAACCGGTGTGGGCGAAATGATTATGGATCCCAATAATCCAAACAAGCTATTCGTCAATATGTGGCAGCATCGCAGATATCCTTGGTTTTTTGAATCAGGGGGAGCTTCTTCTGGATTGTATGTGACCAACGATGGAGGCGAAAACTGGAAAAAGCTTGACGATAAAAACGGACTTCCAAAAAGCGACTACGGTCGCATGGGACTTGCCATATCTGCTGCCAACAGTGACAAAGTATATGCCCTGGTGGAGTCTAAAAAGAATGCGCTCTACGTCTCTGAAAATGGAGGAGAAAACTTCAGAATGGTCAATAACAAGCCGGAAATTGGTGACCGACCATTCTACTATTTCGAAATCCACGCAGATCCAAAAAATGAAAACCGCATCTACACACTCTACTCTCGTGTTGGAATGAGTGAAGACGGCGGAAAGTCATTTACCCAAATCCTACAATATGCGGGCGTTCACCCCGATCACCATGCCTGGTACATCAATCCCAATGATCCCAAGCTCATGATCGACGGAAATGACGGCGGACTAAACATCACCCGAGATGGTGGCAAAACCTGGTATTTCGCAGAAAAAATACCAGTTGGGCAGTTTTATCATGTCAATCTAGACAATGAACTCCCCTACAATATCTATGGAGGGATGCAGGACAACGGGTCTTGGGTAGGTCCGGCTTATGTCTGGAGAAGAGATGGTATCCGCAATACCTATTGGCAGGAAATATCTTTCGGTGATGGATTCGACGTGGTGCCGCATCCGGCCAATTCACGATTTGGATACACGATGTCCCAGGGGGGAAATCTTTCTCGCTTTGACAAACTCACCGGGCACAACCGCTTTATCCGTCCGACTCATCCGGACAAGGATGTATTCCTTCGGTTCAATTGGAATGCAGCCATTGCAGAAGATCCTCACAACGTAAATGGTGTTTACTACGGATCACAGTTCTTGCACAAGTCCACCGACAGCGGAGAAACTTGGGAAATCATCTCTCCTGACTTGACGACCAATGATTCCACGAAACAACGCCAACAGCAAACCGGAGGTCTCACTTTCGATATCACCGGTGCAGAAAACCATACCACAATTATCGCCATTGCACCAAGTCCAGTTGATCCGAATGTGATTTGGGTGGGCACAGACGACGGCAACGTTCAGGTCACACAAGATGGCGGACAAACTTGGACCAATGTAGCCTCTAAGCTTTCCGGGCTTCCAAAGGCTAGCTGGATACCACAGATTCAAGCTTCTGAGTATGCTGCGGGTGAGGTTTGGGTGATCGCCAATAACTACCGAAACAATGACTTTACCGCTTATGCTTATCACAGCTCCGATTTCGGAAAAACCTTTACACGCATAGCAGACGACTCCAAGGTCTGGGGATATACGCTTTCGATCAAGCAGGACCCTGAAGAACCAAACCTGGTTTTCTTGGGCACCGAATACGGTTTGTATGTTTCTTTTGACAAGGCAAAAACCTGGAATAAGTGGGAGCATGGCTATCCAAAGGCCGTTTCTACTTATGACATGGCCATTCAAGAGCGCGAAGCAGACCTAGTGATCGGAACATTCGGGCGATCCATGTGGGTACTCGATGACATTCGGCCATTGCGCATTTTCGCTGCAAATAATGGAAGCCTTCCAGCTGCCAAAATCACTGCCGTTCCCGCTCCAGATGCTTATCTAGTGGAAATTCAACAACCACATGGGGAGCGCTTTCCGGCAGATGGAAAATATGCAGGCGAAAATCGTGAGACAGGCGGTCGCTTGAGTTTCATTCTCAACGATGACCAAGAAAAACTTGATACTGTCACCGTCAATATCTACAATCAGGCTGGCGAGCAAATCCGCACGCTCAAGACTACCCCAAAGAAAGGAGTCAATCGAATAAATTGGAATCTCGACAGAAAATCCACTGCTGAATATTATGGTGAGCGAACCAATAGAAACAGATTCTTTGAGCCTTCTGGAGGAAATGTCATTCCTGGCACCTACAAAGTAGAATTTGTCTACGGGGAGGAAAAAGCTGAAACCATGATCACTGTTCATTCAGATCCAAGAATCGAAGCAAAGATTGCTGATCTTCAGGCAAAAGATGCATTCATGAAGGAAATGGAAGCTTTGCAAAGCAAAATGAACAAAGCCAATCATCAAATGGATGAAGCTGAAAAGACCATCAAGAAAGTGCAGGACATGACCAAAGACCTAGACTCTGAGGAAGCAAAAGCACTGGCTGATGCTGCTAAAGAGATCAAGAAGAAACTGGAGACAGTCAAAGAAGCCTTCAACGGACCTACTCGAGAAGGACAGGGTATCGTAAGAAACCTTTACCCATCTACCATGACCCTTCAATTTGTACCTAGACGCTATGCTGGCAGCTCCTACACAGCTCCCGGACCCACCGAACAGCGAACGCTAACCCATGCGAAAGAAGCTGCTGCAGAGGCTATTGATGTTCTGGAAGAATTCTTAAATGGAGACTGGAAAGCTTTCGAAGAAAAGGTCAAAAGCACTGAATTGGATCTTTTTGAAGGATTAAAAAAGGATTAATTCAGATTGCCCTATATTTAAAGCATCCGTGATTTTACGGATGCTTTTTTTATGTCCCAACCCTCCCATTCATTGATCAAGGAAAGCCAAAAAATCGGCTGGAAAACTGCTGCAGGCCTTGTGATTGCCAATATCATCGGAACCGGTGTCTTCACCAGTTTGGGTTTTCAATTGGTGTCGGTTCAAAATACCTGGTCTATTTTGCTGCTTTGGATCATCGGTGGAGCCATGGCCCTAATGGGGGCTCTGATTTATGCCGAACTGGGTACTCACTTCCGAAAAACCGGTGGAGATTACATATTTTTATCCGAGACGATCCATCCAGCAGTGGGCTATCTCTATGCCTGGGTTTCGCTGACAGTAGGATTTTCCGCCCCTATTGCCATTGCTGCCATGGCCATGAATGATTACCTCCGACCCTTTTTTGGGGAGACGGTTTTACCTGGATTAATCATCCTGTTCATTTTACCCATGGGTCATATGGTGAGTGTGGTAAAGTCAGCAAAACTCCAGGACCTACTTACTCTGATCAAAGTTATTTTTATTCTCAGCCTAATCGGACTCGGGTTATACCTAGGCCCGAGAGTAGATGAATCTGCGTTGAATTTAAGTTCCTCTTGGAAGAATGAGATTTTTCTACCGGGATTTGCAGTTTCGCTGATCTATGTCTTTTATGCTTACACCGGTTGGAATTCGGCAGCCTATATCATTGAGGAAGTCAGAAATCCTCAAAAGTCTCTCCCCAAAGCGTTAATTATTGCTACCGCTTTTGTGATGGTTGTTTACCTTTTGTTTCAGCTGGTTTTGGTAAAACACGGAAGTTTGGCCCAACTCACCGGTAAATTAGAAGTAACCAGCATCGCATTTGCAAATATTTTAGGACCTCAAGGCGTACTTTGGATCAGCTTTTTCATCGCTATCCAGTTAATCGCCACGATTTCCGGCTATGCATGGATTGGTCCTAGAGTAACTTATGCGATGGCTAAGGATTTTAAACTTTGGCGTCCCCTCTCCAAGACTAATGCACAAGGAATTCCTGTTCGGGCCATTATTCTAAATACCTTCATTAGTTTGATTCTTTTTATATCGGGTTCCTTTGAGCAAATTATGCTCTATGCGGGATTCGTGTTGCAGCTTATGGGCACGATTACGGTTTACTCCTCATTAAAAATCAAACAACCGATAGGTTTCTCTACCCCATGGAAGCCACTGCCACAGATCCTTTATATCCTCAGCAGTCTGATCATTTCAGTTTACCTCATAAATGAAAGGCCCATGGAAAGCCTCGCCGGCTTGGGTCTGTTGTGTATTGGATTTCTGCTCTATTTGGTAGATAAAAAAACTGCGTAAAAGAGGGTCTTCTACGCAGGTTTTAAAAGGTTTCATTTGGTAAAGTAGATTTTCAATTAATCCGCTCCAAATAAAATTCGCCTTCGGTAATCATAACTGATTCTTTGGTAATCATATCATATACCCGACCCGAGAAAGTTCCTTTTGCCTCTTTTTCAGTAAGTTCGGTTAATTCAAAAGTAGGATCTTCTTCATCCACATCGGAAACATAGGCTTTATCATTACTTCGTGTGTAATAGCCTAAACTCGCCCCCCGAAGTCCGTATCCAGTAGATTCGAACGGTTCTAAGAAATCATACCTACCCACCCGAATTTCTTCCTCGTCTTTGATGGCAATATTGAATCCTTCTTTGCTTCCATTATCCTCTTCATTGACCTCTCCACCTATGATACTTGCCTCGAAGATTCCTGGGACATAACTCCCTACCATGATATACAGCATATCCGGGTTGTTAAACTCCCTCAGCTCTCCATCCACTTTGGCTCGGATATAGTAGGGATAACCCTCCATCTCCTTCATTCTTTCTGATTTTATCGATTCTTGATCATCATTTCCCTGCTCTTTTCCCTCTGAGGAAGAACCCGAACAAGAAATCAAAAAGCCCAATGTAAAAACCAACCAGATTTTTTTTAATTTGAATTCAATCATTTTTTGAGTATTTAAAAACTTTAAAAAAACTTCCCGATCCAGCGAAACTGACTGGGATCTTCCAAATTCCGAATGGTAATCTTAGTAGGAAAATGACCCCGTTTTTTGATGTCGGTTTCAAAAACTTCCTCAATGTCGTATTGAACCCAGTTGAATCCCGGTTCCAAAGTCAAGTCAAACTCATACTCCACCGGGATATCTTCTCCCTCATAGGGCATCTGCCCAGTGACGGGGAATTGCAAGGTGACGGGCTCCTCCAAAAAGACAATATTCAGATACGAGCCAGGAACGGCATTATTATATGCCTCGTCTTCCATCCACTCTTTGATTTCTTCACTGGTTACAGGAAATACATTTCCTGCCCAACGGTTTTTCTTATCCATGATAGAAATGTAGCGATTCTTTAAAGCCATAATTTCCGCAAGCAATCCAAAATCTTCTTTAGGAAAGGAGCCGTCAAATGATTGACTCAAATTCCCAAAAAACATCCCCATATCTTCCTCGGGCATATCCTCTGGTAGGTCTGCAACAGTAAGGTCAATCGAAAACGCCCCTCCCTTGGCCACTGATCCGATTTCTATCGGATAGTCTGCTCCCAGGGTAAATAAGACCAGACTCATATCCGAAAATTTTTCAAATCCTTCAATGGTTCCGGTAACAGCTTCCTCGTTTAGTGGAGCCATTGCCATTAATCCCATAACTAAAATTCCAACTAGCTTTTTCATATATTTTTAGGTTAAAGTTTATTCACAGGGAAAATCATCACTTGTCTTATCCATCATACTGATCAGTTTCGCCAATCCACCCATAATTTTTTGGGGATGCCCAGTAAGCCCGCTGTGGATATACCAGGCGGCATCGCAGGCTCGCATTTGAAGAGCTTTTAGCACCTCTTGCTCTAGATTTCGGGTATCCATCGTTTTGATGGCGTGAGATGCTATTGCATATAATCGGATTAGCGCAACATGAAAACCTATGAACCCCAAGCCACCCATTGATGTAAAACTTAGAGTACGGCTGTAGGCTTTCATTACATCATTTAAGTCATCAAACTGCGTGAAAACCTTTCGTTTACCGCCTCCCGTCTGGTCGGGCAAAATCCCAAGAAGCTCTCCAGTCTCCTTGTCAATTTGCCAATAGGCCAAGGAGTCCAGCTCCTTTCCAAATAGGTGAAATGCCTGCCCAATCCGATTCCAATATTCTCGGATGAAATTCGAATGGGAGCCATCCCGCAATTGATCTTTAAACCAATCTTCCTGCTTGGCTTCATCTGTAGTGATCAAATTGGCATCTGCCAGCAGACTGACGGAACTTTCTTCAAAAAATGCCTGCTCTACAAAAGCAAGATGCGCAGTCTTTTTTAAGTTGATCCGAAAGCTTTCTTCCTTACTATTGGAAATCGTTACAAAATCCGCAGTGGGCAAAAAGTCTACCGAATCCTCAGAAAATTCTTGATTGATCCCCACAGTCCGTTTGACGATTACCATCCTTGTTCCACTGGCAAATGTCAAGGAATCCGAAGTCACCTGATCAGGTATCGGTGCCAGTAAGTGAATCATCATGGGTTCATATGCAAAAGGGACCTTTTCGGTTTCCTCAATAGCCAAATCCACCTTTTCTGCTTCAACTGCTTCCAACCAAGCTTGATTTTGGAGCCTAAAATCCAAAAGCTCATCCAAGGCTAAAGCATAAGTAGGACCTTGTCCTTCTATGCCTAGGATAATGGAACCAAAAATCAAGTTCCTTACCTCATCAGCATGTGATTTGCCAATGCTATCTTCCTTCTCGATTGCAGGATTCCAACCAGCCAAAACGCGATTGATCGTTTGATTTCCAATAGTTATAGTCAAGTAAAGTCCAATGATTTTGGGGCCGATGGATTCGGTTTTTTCCCGAAATTTGAAGGAATAGGTCTCAGTCTCCCCTATTCTTTCTGAGTCTACTGAAACTTTAAGCTCGTTTTGATCGGCTGAAAGGGATCCGTAAAAGGTAAAAACATAGGGTGGCAACTCCAAGGCCGCTACTTGCCGGATTATTTCGATTTGGGCTTTTTCCTGATCCGTTGAATTGATGATAATGCCCCCACTCGATACCGAAAGATGCTCAAAAACCTCTCGACTACGTGCCCGGGTTGAATTGTACACATCCAAAACGATCACCGGAGGACCTGCCGAAAACACCTCCAAATCATCCTCTTTTAATTCATCTTTATTGTCTCCATCTGTGGCAAAAAGGATTAGATCAAATGAAGTTTGACTGGCTTTTCGAAGCCATTTATACAGGGATGAGTCAGTTTCCCAACTGGTGATGGATGCTTTGGAAAAGCTCTTTCGGATTCCATTTTCCAAACTTTCCAAAAAAGCTTTCATTCCCTCTTTCCGATATTCCAAGGGCATACTGAGTGAAGTATCGTATAGTATGAGGACTTTTGGAGCCAATTCATTAGCCTCCATCAATGGAGAAATGGGCTTTGAATTTTCATAAAAGGAAAAGTCCGAAGCCATTAAACCTTCGACAAACTTTCCCTCCTGATCTATCGGCCAAACTTCCACTTTAACCAATGCAGGAAGGCCTGCCGTGATTTTTAATTTTAATTCCGATACTTCTTTTGCTTTTTCAGACTCTTCTACCCAAGCAATCGGAAAACCATCCACGTGGATAGTCTTGTTTTTTTCATCCACCTTGATTTCCTGTCCTTCTAAGGTGATTGTTTCCCCTATAGCAGCATTTTTAATTTGCTCTTTTTCAGAAAGATCAGAACTTTCCAAACTTAAACCAGGTGTAAAAATCCGGACCTGATTAAAGGATGTGCTTGCCTGTGCTTTCAAATCCAAGCCATGGTAAAATCCCAAATGCAATTGCCTCCCAACCAAGTCTTGAGCTTCATAGCTCTTGGTTAGTAGCGTTTTTTCTTTAGCTGGCTCGATATTATCTCGATAGCTTAGGCTAAATTGGATTTGGTCCAATACATATTCTGGCGGCTCGGCATTTCTAATTGATCCATTAGGATTGGCAGCCTGACCAAAAGGAACTGAAGGGTCAAAAAGGTGGGCAATTTTCTCTTGGTTTTCCCATTGAAATTTGACTGCAGGACAGCGGGAATTATCCCATCTGAAATCAAAATCATGATACCGAATTTTTTCTTTATCCGGTAAAATTTGCCAAAGCTGACCTGCCAGTTTTTCAGACTCTTTTTCCCCAGAATTGATATAGGTAATTTCCTGAAGCTCTGACTCTGATACATTGAGCATCTTCATCCACCTTTCTACTTGACTATCGGTCAAATCAGCAAGAACCTGTTCTTCTTTCGGTCTAAAGAAAAGGGATTTGACTTTTTGCTCATCAAAATCAGTCCGCTCAAAAACTACCTCTGCCTTGATCCCCGAATCTTCAAAAAGCTGACGGAGAAGTTCTGCCTTTTCTCTTGGTGTGGCAAAACCATCACGCAAAGCACCTCTCACTCCATAGCGCATGGCAGTTCCCATCCCTCGTAATGAAGATGCATTGGCTGGGGTCAGAAAGAAGGAATCTCTTACAAATTCCAACATCTTTTCTGGGTCTTTACTTTCCTTTACGCTTAAATAGTGTTGCCCCAAGTGCTCAGGACTTGTTCGGAGCAGCTCCTGCATTTCTTTCCAAACCTGAAAAACACCACCTTCCAGATTTTCAGGTGAAAGTTCGGCATCATCACAGGAGACCAACCAGCCCCCTGTAGATGACACCAAGCTAAAAAGTGCTAACTTTTTGAAAAATTCTCTTCGATCTGATGAATAAGACATCCTTTAAAAATTGAGATTAAAAATTCTTAAACCATTCCTCAAAGCGATCGCCTAAAATGGGCACCGGTTCCATCCGTCCATTGACCGCATGGATCAAGCCCATGATCCACATATAGATCATGAACACCAAACCCAGTAAATAAATAATCCATCCCAGTACTGGGATTAGGCTTATCAGGACCAGTACCAATCCGACTACAACCATACCCAAGGACTGCTTAATGTGATATTTTGCAAAAGGGTATTTTTTTTCATTGTTCATCACAAATGCGATGATCAATCCAATCACGGTGATGTAAGCAATGATTGCCTCGGTTTTTCCTTCAGGAGCGGAGGTTATCGATAGATTTTCTTTAGATTCTTGCATAGCTTTTTGAATTATTCCATTGTCCATCCTTCATCCCCAGGTCTCATTCGAAAGGTGAAGTCTCTAATGGTGATTTGATGAGAGCCGTTAAACGTAGCCAAAGTCATATTTGTCACCTCTCCTGTCAGCATATCACCGTCAGTTTCGATAAGGACCGAATTACTGGTATTTTCAAAGCGGTAATATGAAACATAATCCCGCTCTTCGACATCATTCCAATAGCTGACTATGGCATAGCTATCGTATTGTTGTAATTGATTGATGTATGCAGTAATATATTCATTGGACTGCGTCCACGGCTTGACTTCGGGTGCTTTGATTGTCACCGAAAGCACATCTCCCGCTCTGGGATTATCATCCGGTGGGTAAAAATTCAGCGTCATCGTCCGTTCAAATTCCGTAGCAGTCACCATCAGATAGGTATCAAAATCATCGGTTAACAGCGTTTCCCCCTCAGTGCCCACATATTTGGATTCATCATAGACGATATTTCCAGATACATCACCTGTGATATCCACCGAAAAGTATTCATAGTCAAAAGGCTCCATGTCATCATCTTTTTGACATGAAAATGCGATTACGCTGATTATTAAGAGTAAGAATTTGTTTTTGTAGTTCATGGTTTTATCGATTAGAAATTGTGTATTCATAGGGTTCAAAAGCGACACACTCCATTGTGGCACTTCCGTTCTTTTTGCCTTTATTTTCTTTGTCCTCCATCTCCATAAACATCATCAAACTGCCCTGATTCTCATCGACCAGTCGCTGAAACTCGGGAGGAAGATTACTTTGGGTATTTTTAAAGACATTGTCAAAATTGGCCGGCATATCGGTGGCGAAATAGACTATGAATTTGAACTGTTCATTTTCCATTTGCCGACCCATACAATCGTAGCCTAAAAATTCCCGATTGGGCAATTCAGTCAGTGTAAAGCTTTCATAATCGATTTCGTCTTCGTAATCCAAACTTTCCCCATCCTCCGCAATATCCATGGAGGTGGCAATAGGATTGCCGTCGATGTAGTTCACAATGACTTTTCTTTCTTCATCGATGATCGAAAAAAGATCCATTCCCATGTCCATTTTGTAGCCTAGATAGGATTCATTGGGATTTAGAAAATAATCGAATTGGATTTCACCTGCAGAGGTGGACATCTTCATTGCATATCGGTATTCGAAAAAATAAGTATCAGGCAACTCGGATGCATCGACGGACATTCCCTTTCCGCCATCTTTCATCAATCCTCCCAGATTTGGATTAAGGATTTTTTCCATTGCATTTTCGGTCATTTGACCGGCTTTATCGGCTGTTTTGTATTCGATGACTTCTTTGGTCCGCTCCTCTACTCGCTTCTTCAGATTTTTTAAAAACTGAGCCTCCGCCATCGGAATACTGCACACCAGCGTTAAAAGGATTAAAATTGATTTTTTCATAGTCGTTTAGATTTTGATGGGATAAAGTTCTCTGTTGATCTAAAAATGGGATATCAATGATGTATCAAATGATATCAAAATCGTAACAAAGGCCGAATCCGTGTTTTTTAGCCGATTTATCGGCAGTTTTTTATCAAAAAAGTTTAATCACCGATACAATCTGAGATTCTTCTATAAAAAAAGCCCAGTTTTTAAACTGAGCTTTTTAATGGAGAATTGAATTATTCTATTCGAAATGAAAATTCAGCTGGAATTATCCGGCCTCGGATTTCTCCCACAGGAACCATTTCTAATTTGATCTTGTAATTTCCAGAGGACAGATTTTTTTCCAGACCCCCAAAATCCAACCGACGACCCATATCGGAGTAAGCTACTTTTTGTAAAGCAGAAATCAAATCAAATGCCTCAACCGGCACATACATATCTCCAGGAAGCCACGGCCAATTTTTCCGAGAACTTTGATGAATTGTTTTGCCATCTTTGATCAGTGTGGTTTTCATGTCGAAAAGTACAATTCCCCGCTTCCCCACTTGATCAGCTTTATAGGAAAATTGGATTTTATACTTATCCTGTTTAAAACTTTTAAACAAATCTACGGGCACTGATTCCCGGAGCACTTGACCACTTCGAAATCCCTCAACGCGGATTCTGCCCTCCAGCGATTGAGCAACAAGGGAATAGGATCCCAAAAGCAATGCGATTAATACTAGTTGTTTTTTCATGGTTTTTATTAATTAAGGTTGCTTAAAACTTGCCATTGATGAAAACTCCCAAAGCTGAGACAAACTAAGCCCGAAACCTTTGATTTGAAATAGATATCGATTTTGATCCACAAATTCGATCTCGGCAAACTGCTGCTTTCTGTTTTCCGATTCCCGTACTCGAAGTCCATCACGGAGATAAATCCGAGTTTGTACACCCGATTTGTTTTCTTCAATATCCAGCTTGAGTCGATCTTGCGCTGCCTGAATCAAAATGGAACCATTTTGGCCTGCTCCATCCATAATCTCCACTTTTATGCCCCAATCCTTCAATTCATCATGTTGGTATTCGGCCAAAACCGAAACTATTCCAGAGTCCTCCCGATGACCAGATAGTAATTGGATTCGATAAAAGTCACCTACCGTCTCCGGAACCCATGTTTTCAAAACTTCTTTGGAAATCGGTATTTTTTCGCCTAGGGGTATCCCTTCAGTGACTGTTAGATTTCCACCGGAATCCCGTCGGCTTTGAGGTTCATTGATCACCTTAACCGGAGGTTCTATTCGATCCATAAAACGCTCCGTCCGCTGGCAGGCAAATCCCAGCCAAACAGCAGAAAAAATCAAAAACGCCCTGAGAAAATATCGTTTCATAGGGAAAGGGATGAGGGATCTAAAATTTTTTGAAACTCCCAAAAAACTTCCGGGCTGACCTGTTCTCCCTGAAAATCAAAGTAAAAACGCTGATCCACAGCATAATTCAAAAATGCTTTTCCGTCTGCAGGAGTATGCCTCTCAAAAGCTTTAATGCCGTTATTAACATAGACTTTGGCATATCCGTCCAGCAAAGGCTCATCATACTCCTCTCCAAGATTTGCATTGATCAGTCCATTCAGGGCCACTACCAAAGGACCTTTCCCGTCCAAAACTTCAAGTGTAAATTGCTTCTGAGGATTTTCATCGTGAACATACCTCACTTGTACTCTCGAAAGATCTCCATAATCTGCAGAAGGATCCTGGTCACGGGTAAAACCTGCATGATTCATGGGTAGCCAATCCAAGAGATTGCTTTTAGAAACAGGGCCTGAATTTGTCGAAGGCGAGTTTTCCTTAGCTTTTGATTCCGAACTTGCCTGCTCTGAAGAAGCTTTCAAGGATTCATGGGTTGAATTTTCATTCGCCTCACATGCCAGTAAACCGGTGAGCGCGATTCCGAGAATTAAGTGTAGATAGCTGGGCGTTTTCATTTTTTTCTATTTTGGAAATTGTTTGTTTTGGAGCTCATCAAAAGCCCCATAGATTTCATCTGGCCCAACCCGATTTCCCAAAATTCCCACGTGATAGCGTTGATTTTGAATGTATTCGAGTTGAAAGTCCTTTCTGTCTTTTTTGGTTTTACTGACGAAAAGAACCCGCTCGCCTTGGTGGTCTTTGATTTCGGATTGAAAATCCTCTCCGGATTCATTTCGAACGCTTTCAAGCATTTTATAAACTGCATTAACATGCTGAAATTGATTATTCCCTGCCCCATCGATCACTTCCAGTCTCAATCCCGGGTGTTCGCTACCTTCCTTATGACTGTAAAAGGCGATAAAACCATTCAAACCCGATTTGGGCTCCTTGAGCTGAAGTGGAAATCCCTGGAGGGTCTCGGGAACCAATGCCAAATACTCATCCTCCGAGAGAGGCTGCTTTTCCATTAGCTTCATCAGCCAGGTCTTTGTATTCTGGGATTCCGCATTGCCGGAGGTCAAAACATTCTCCGGTTTCTCGGCATTATTTGCGGTTTTGCTTTCCTCACAGGAGAAAAAAATCAAAAAGATAAAATAGGTATAATTAATTAGTTGCCTCGCTTTCATTGCAGTCGTGAGTTTTGTGTAAATGTGACAGGCAAGGTAACCGTCCAAAAAAAATCGGAATAAAACTCTTGTAACAAATGATCCTACTGGTGTAACAAATGCGGAAATTCAAGCATTTTTTGATCCCAAAATGCGGAAAATCACGTTTATCGTGGAGTCTCCAAATAAAAAATCACTTCAGTTCCAGACAAACCCAGCTGATCCTCTTCATGGTCGATCACCTTAAACTTATACTGCACTGATTCATTTTGATTAAACAATTCCAGTCTGTCTTCTGAAAGACGCATTCCGATCGATTCCTTCTTCATCGTTCGCTTTGAGTTAATCTCCTGAGCGGCTTTCCGACCAATGCCATTATCACGGATGGACAGGAGATGCCCTCCTTCCTTTTTTGTCAGCGAAACATGAATCCACTTTTCCCCTGACTTATTCATCAGACCATGCCAAATGGCATTTTCAAAAAATGGCTGAAGAAGTAAGGGAGGTATTTGGATTTCATCTAAGCGGATGTTTTCCGCCACTTCCATTTTCACATCTATTCCTTCTTCAAAACGAATCGATTCCAATGTCAAATAAAGCTTGGCAATCTCCAATTCCTCTCCGAGCGAAATCTTGGTTTTCCGGGAGTTCTCCAGTACCAACCGGATCAATTTGGAAAAACGATTCAGGTACAGAATCGCCTTATTCTTTTCTTGGTCAATGAGAAAAACCTTAATCGAATTCAGTGCATTGAATATAAAGTGGGGATTCATCTGACTCCGGAGTGACCGCAAATGCAGTTCGGTGATTTCCCGCTCGTATAATGCCTTGATTCGGCTCATCCGCTCGGATTCTGCATCTGACTCAAGCTCAAAGATTTTTTCCTCCTTCTGTACGATTTCATGCTGAAGTTGGCGGTTTAAAAGAGTCCGCAAGTCATCATTTTCTTTTAACCGAAGCACTAATTCATCTTGAAATTTTATTTTTTCGTCAAAAATCACTCGTTGCTTTAGTGCCAGAGCGTAGGTAAAGAAAAAATTCTCGATCAAGACCCCTAAATAGAATATGTAGTAATACTTATCCGTAAGAACAGTCCCTCTGCCTGCGGCTAAAAACCCAAATAAAAAAGAAGCTATCCCGATTGCCAAAAACCCGCATAAAATAGGGCCTTTTACTTTTTCATCCGTTTTGATAATCAGGAAAATCCCGATCAGCATAAATACAAAAGTGATCGGCATAAATCCAAAGAAGTAAAACTGTCTCATTAGATCATAACCATCCCAGATAAAAACACCCAGAAAAAAAACCGTGTACACCAAGGAAATGAAAACTGTATATCGGAGGTAGAATTTTATAAACTTGGGATAGTAGCTTTTCAATCGTAAAATCTCAATCAGGAAATAGGAGAAAACGATAAAGCTGATAAACTGGAGCGGAGTAATGCTCTGTCTGAAAAATTCGGGAAAAGTAAAATAAAAATCCTTCAAAAAACTGTGGTATGGCCTCCCAATCAAAGCAACAGCATTCACAAAGGCAAAAATGCTATAATGCAAAAAGTACTTTTCTTTGTTTTTGATAAAGAGGATAAAGTGAAAAGCGGCGAGGTAAAAAAGAATTGAAATAGCCATCAAAGCCAGTCCATTCCGATTACTGTCTTCAAAAAAAACCATCAAATCACTAATCAAGCCATTCATTTAACCTTTCATCTAGAGCCAAAAAATAATTTCTGTTCCCGAATCCTCCGGAAGAGAATAATCTACAATCTCAAAGTGATAATTGACAGATTCATTTTTATTGAAGAGTGCCAGCCTATCCTTGGATAGACTCATTCCGATCGACTCCTTTTTCATCGTTCGTTTGGAATTGATCTCTTGAGATGCCTTTCGTCCAATTCCATTGTCTCTGATCGAGAGAATATGGCCGTCTTCCTGTTTTTTCAGTACTACCTTTACCCATTTCTCCCCAGCTTTATTCATCAATCCATGCCAAATGGCATTTTCAAAAAATGGCTGTAACAGTAATGGCGGGACTTCAATTTGATTGAGGCGGACATCCTCTCCTATCTCCATTTTGAGCTCAATCCCATCTTCAAAACGAATCGATTCCAAGGTTGTGTAGAGTTGGGCTATCTCCAACTCCTCTCCGAGTGAAATCTTCGTTTTCCGGGAACTCTCCAGTACCAATCGGATCAATTTGGAAAAGCGATTCAAATACAGAATCGCCCGATCTTTGTCATTTTCTATCAGAAAAACCTTGATTGAATTCAACGCATTGAATATAAAATGCGGATTCATCTGACTCCGAAGCGAACGCAAATGCAGCTCGGTAATTTCCCGCTCATAATTCGCCTTCACCCGTGCCATTCGTTCACTTTCGGCATCTGCCGCCAAAGTTACAATCTGTCTTTCTTTCAGGTCCAATTCACTCTGAAGCCGCTGATTAAGCTTCTCCCTCAGCTCCTCATTTTCCTTTAATTTAAGGACTAATTCCTCCTGAAACTTGAGCTTGTCTTTATACACTTCTCGCTGTTTTATGGCCAATGCGTACGTAAAAAGAAGATTCTCAACTAAGACTCCGATGTAATACACATAAAAATTTTGATCAATCACTTCGGCAGGTTGGCCCACGGTCAAGATCGCAGAAAGAATCGCTCCTACTCCCAAAAACAAAGAACCTGTCAGAATATACCCTTTGACCTTTTCATCGATTCGGATAATCAGAATCGAGCCATAGATCATTACAAAAAAGTAAATGGGCAAGAAGATGAAATAAAAGAAGGTTTGAAGGAGATTTAATTCAGGTTTGAAAAACTCTAGGGCTCCCAAAACCAAATAAATTCCTACTCCGGACAACGTGAAATAATTGAAAAAACGGACAAATCGAGGCAAATGATTTTTCAGATGTAAGACTTCGATTACGAAATAGGAGAATAAAATATAGCTGGCAAATTTCAAAGGAGAATCCAGCTGAATGAAAAACTCCGGAAATGCCAAAAAGATATCCTGCAAAAAGACATTGTAAGGAATGGGCACCAATATCAGGACATTGGTAAAGGCATAGGTACTGTAAAAGAGATAAAATTTGTCCTTGTTTTTGAGGTACAGGACAAAATGATAAATGGATAAATAGAATAAAATGGAAATGATGCTAAATCCCAATCCATTGTAATTGCTATCCTGCAAAAAGCTAATGATCACATCCATCAGCCTGATTTTTCAGTGGATTTTAGTGTTTCCATAAATCCCTTTTTCCGAAGTCGGGAAAGCGGCAAACTCTCCCCGGAATCCAAGATTACATTGGAGTGGGACTTATCCAGTACTGTGATCCGGCGGACATTGACCAGGTAGCTGTGATGAATTCTAAAAAATTGCCGATCCGGAAGAATTCCTTCGAGATGTTTGAGATTTTTGGAGACTAAAATCCGATTACCAGACTGGGCAACTACCCAAGAATAACTCCCTTCACTTTGACAAAATAAGATTTCGTCAGG
>LJXT01000060.1 GCA_001314815.1 Algoriphagus marincola HL-49 | reverse complement strand
TTTACAAAAAATATGACAGCGGGCGACAGATTTCTTAAGGATTTTCTCTGACCCGGAAGAGATATGCCAAGGAAAGCTCCAAATTGGTAGAATTCATATCAAAAATTCGATCCTGCCCCTCCGGATTGGTGAAGTCATAGGCAAATCGGAATTCCACCGCGAGCGTGCTTTTCCCAAAAAGCTTAGAAATTCCAGCGCCTGCATTTAAGCCGTACATCAATCGATTGGGTCGATCTTCCGGCCCGCCATAGGTAGGGATCTCAGGAGTCGCAGCACTGGTGAATTCCCGCTGCACATCTCTTGCATTAACTAGAAAACCCAAGTGAGGCCCGATTTTTATTTGAAACCTACCTGATCTCCCCGCATAAAATGAGGCAAAAAAGGGCACTTTCAGATAGTCAAACTCTGTCCGATTTTCGGGAAGGGTAACGGCATTTTCATTGATCTGTCGGAAGCCTAGAGTAATGTACTGAAAATTGACTTCGATCCCGGCATTTTTTGAGGTAAAGTGCTCCAACACGAAGGCGAAAGTAGGCCTTGCCACACTCTCGGTGCTTTGTGATCGAAAATTGGCTGCCGGCTGATAAGAGTATGACGAAGAGGTGTATCCAGCCCGAAAACCCACACTAGTCTGAGGGAAGGCTTCAAAAGCCAAGAAAAGCGTCAAAAAAGCCAGGAGTATTTTTTTCATTTCTTAGAAGAATTGATCGTAAAGGTGCCGGAAATCGGCTTTCCGTCCAAGCTTAGTCCGCGGATTTCGACAGTCATCGGCCCACCCGAATCATTGGTGAAAAAGCTTAGCTCCGCTTCACCGGACTCATCTGTCACCAAGTTCCCATTCCAATAGAGTGTTTTTCTCAGGTCCTGCTCTACCTCTTCATTTCCGTCGTAAGCCAATTGGTAAAAGCTTCTTGGAGGCTCAAAACCCTGAATAACAAAATTCGAAACGGATGAAGTGAGCGTAGGTACCGATTGAGTATTTACACCTTCCTTAAGATAGACGGCTATCACCCCATTTCTACCTTGGTCTCCGAGCATGGAAACAGTCCTAGAGACGATTTCAACTCGATCGATATCATTGGGATTGATGTTTCGAAGATTATCAGCGGCAGTCGCACCCGGTGCTGTTACCAAAATAGCCCCATCTACCATGACCAAGGGCTCCATAGATCCAGATACCGAAGTGGCTCCACCACGAAGTCGGATTTGCTGCTGCCCGGTGGCACCTGCAAGGGTGACCCGCATTCCTGGGACATTTCCAGCAAGGCTATTCACCAAGTCCACCGAGCTTCCTGTTGCCATCAATTTGTCGGAAGTCACCACAAAGTCGGCTCTTCCATAGATTGCCTTTGGAGCTTCCAATGATTTGTCTTCCACCTCAACCAACTCAAGGTCTTCTGTCTTCAATTCTTCCTGAGAAATGGGCTGATAGGAAGGATCTATTTGGATTTTTGGCCAGTTTACTGTAGGAAAAGCAGCCAAAGGTGCCGCTAGATCTTCTTCTAATTTGATCTCTGAAACTGTTCTACCCTTAGAATCTGTCGCCTGTATAGCCAGCCTCAACGGACCATAAAACTCCATCCCCTCCATTTTGAATTGACCACTTCTATCCGCTTCCAACTCGATGATTCCCTCAAAATTATTCACAAATGCGGTGACAGCTCCTGAAGTCCCTTTACCTTTTTGATCCAGAATCACTCCAGTCTCCTCCAAATTAGTCTCAACCGGGTATGAGAAACGATCCAATCCAATATTGTCAGGTATTTTCTCCAGAGCCAGAGCTTCGGAAGCAGTCTTAACCTCCCTAAAACTGCCAACTTGGCTTTGGTCTAGAACGGATACGGATAACCTTGCAGAGAGAACCCTGCCGGTATCATCCAGCGTTTTTATTTTGAGCTGAACCTTTTCCCTTGGCCCTGCTTTCTCCGGACTCACTTCCAAGGTGGCATTTTCAGATTTCTCCACAGGAGCAATTCGCGCTTCAAGGGCTTGATTTTGATTCAAGATTGGAAGTGGCTTTAAGAAAAGGTGGTCTGGACCATAGTTTCGGTTCCAGTTGGTGTATGCTCTTAGAAAATATTGATTTCCGTCTAGGCTATCAGGGATGAAAAAGCTCCCACCGGCTGACCCATCGAAGATTTTATACTTCTTTCTGAATACAAAGTCCCGATCAGCAGATACCAGCTCTACGTGTAAAACCTGACTTAATTCCTTTTTGAGATACGGATTTCCATAATTGATGAAAGCTTGAAAAAATGCCTCTTCACCAGCTTGGTAATAGGGACGATCTGTGTGCAAATAAACGCGTTCCTGATAGTTGGCAGCGGTCTCATCGAGATTTAGCAACTGAATGGCTCGCTCGGCATCGTAGTCCAAAGGAAGCATGGAAGCCACTCTCCTTCGGTCCATATCGCCAGAAAAGACCACATCCTGGGAATTGAGAATCATACCATTTTCCCGAACTCTTACCCGATCACCCTTTACTTCTATCCATGAAATGGGATAAGGCGCGTCTTTGTAAGTATTGACAGTTGTATAGCCTTTTTCGTAGTGAATTTCTATTCTTCCTTTGAGATGAATCCAGTATTCACCGGGACGGTCAGCCGCTGTCACGAGTTGATCGGGCTTGTAAGGAATGACTGATTTGCCCAATTCATCGGCAAAAATATCCGAGCGCATATTTCGGGAATCTGCCGCACTCGGCCGCTCTCCATACAGGTAAAAACCCTCCTTTTCATGCGTGCCGGAGATCATTGCTCGGAACATATTTTGCGGAGATTTGGAATAAACGTCCATACGATTCCGATCCCATTCCTGCTCCTGTTGATCAGTTTCTGCTTCCAATTCTTCAAACCTCGCCGCCCCAACAATTCTGTAGTTGGAAGGATTGTCAAAAAACTCCTCCATATCGAAGGTGATTTTATAACCCAGATATTGGTTAAAGATCTCAATTGGAAGCTGGGAGCTTGCTAAAAAGGTGTTTCGCTCTTCTGATTCAGGAAAGTCCACTACCCAGGGGTTGGATATTTCGGTTTTAGCCGCAATGGCATCATTCCCGAGAAATAGGTTTTCAAATTTTCGGAGATCCCGCTCCCAGGCCTTATCCCGTTTAGCCTTGATTTCCACATCCGAGAGCTCTGTCTCCAAGGGCTCCAAAGAAACATTCAAGGTAAGGGTACCGCCAGAGTTAAGCGTGACCTGTTTCGTAGTGGCTAAATAGCCCAAAAATGAAAAGCCCACTTCCAATGGACCTGGAGCGAGGTCTGACAAGGTGAATACCCCATCCAAATCCGAGGTCGTTGAGATGGTGGTATTATTGACAAAGACATTGCAAAAGGGAAGTGTCTCGCCCGTATCAGCGTCTTTGACTGTTCCAGTCACCTTGGCTGTTTGGCTCCATGCATTTACAGATAAAAAACAGAAAAGGACCCAAAAGAAAATAAATCTGTACGGCATGGACTGGGATAATCTAATTGGATTACGGGGATGTTTTGATCATTCTTCTTCGTCAGACCCACGCTTGATATCATCCAAGTCTTCCCGGTCCTTCAATTTTTTATCTTCGACATTTTTATTCAAAAACTCATTGATCTTATCGATCGGAAAAGAGGAAGATATCTCTCCAAAAGGATCTATTTCCATTTTGAAACCCTTCAAGTCCGAATGAACTTTTGGGTCTTCTGGTTTTTTCTTTTTTCGCTTGCTCATAGCTCTTATACTTATTCTGGACGCGGTAGGTTTTCGATTGCAAACTGAATGCGGTTTGCTACTTCACCTGCACCTAAGATAGCAAATATCTCCATCAAATCTGGGCCGGCCCCGACACCTGTCACAGCCAATCGGACGGCTTGCATGATCTTACCTAGTTTGATTTCCAGTTCATCTGCAGTCTCTCCGAGTAGGGTTTTAGCGACTTCGCTATCATAAGTTCCCTCAAATTTTGAAAGCTTCTCAGCGTAAGCCGAAAGTACAGCTACTGCATCTGCATTCCACTTTTTGGAGGCTACCTGCTCATCAAATTCTTTGGGAGCATTCACCAAAAACCGGCATTGAGTCCACATTTCCCCTGGGAAGGTCACGCGCTCCTTGGTCAATGAGACTATTGCCTCTGCCTTTTTTGAGTCTAGCTCTACCCCATCTTTTTTGGCTGCTTCAATAACAAAATCAGCCAAATCAGCATTTGAACGAGCCCTGAGGTATTGTTCATTATACCATTTAGCCTTGGCTATGTCGAATTTGGCACCTGCTTTCCCAATCCGCTCAATACTGAAAGCCTCTACCAATTCCTCCTTGGTAAAAAGCTCTCGCTCATCGCCCGGGTTCCAGCCCAAGAAGGCCAAGAAATTCAATAAAGCTTCCGGTAAGTATTCTTGCTCACGGAATCCCATGGCCGAGTCTCCGGTCTCCTCGTTTTTCCAATCAAGTGGAAAAACAGGGAATCCCATCCGGTCACCGTCTCGCTTGGATAGTTTGCCGTTTCCGTCAGGCTTCAGCAAGAGCGGCAAATGGGCAAATTCAGGCATGGTATCTTCCCATCCAAAATACTTGTAAAGCAGCACGTGTAGTGGTGCTGAAGGCAACCATTCCTCTCCTCGAATCACATGCGTTATTCCCATGCGATGATCATCTACGATATTAGCCAAGTGGTAAGTTGGCATTCCATCTGACTTCATCAACACCTTATCATCCAGTGTGGAAGAATGAACCATTACCCAACCACGGATTTGGTCATGAAAGCGTACTTCTTCTTTGCGGGGGATTTTCACCCGAATCACATAAGGCTCCCCAGACGCCAATCTCGCCTTCACCTCATCCTCAGGCAATGTCAGGGAGTTTTTCATCTGTGTACGGGTGATACTGTTGTATTGAGGCTGTACGACTCGAGCTGCAGTCAGTCGCTCGCGCATAGCTTCGAGTTCTTCCGAAGTGTCAAAAGCGTAGTAAGCATGGCCTTTTTCAACCAAATCAAGCGCATATTGCATGTAATCAGCCTTCCGCTCAGATTGCCGATAAGGACCTACATTTCCTGGATTCCAGGGACTTTCGTCAGGTGTAATACTGAGCCATTCGAGGGATTCCCGAATATATTCCTCAGCACCTGCCACGAAGCGAGCCTGATCGGTATCTTCTATTCGAAGCAGGAATTTACCCTGATTCTTTTTTGCAAAAAGGTAATTATAAAGGGCCGTTCGGACTCCTCCGATATGTAAAGGCCCTGTAGGAGATGGGGCAAAACGGACGCGAATTTCTCTACTCATGAGTGATTGATTGTCTTAAAAAAACAGGCAATAATGGAGATTGTTCCCCTATTCAGCCTGCAAATGTAGGGAAAAATCATGGCTTCTGTAGTGAAAAAGGGGATTTGAAAAGGCAGGAGTCCAAAACAAAAAAAGGAACCCTTTTCTGAGTTCCTCTTTATGATTTTTGGGAAGCTTAATGCTTCACCTGAATCTTTTCCTTGATACGAGCAGCTTTACCCTGACGTCCTCTCAAGTAGAACAATCGGGCTCTTCTCACTCTACCTTGTCTCAATAGGTCGATTTGCTCGATAGATGGAGAAAGGATAGGGAAGATACGCTCCACACCGATACCATTGGATATTTTTCTTACCGTGAAAGTTTCACCGTTAGAATTCGGGTTTTTACGCTGGATTACAGTTCCTTGGAACTGCTGGATACGCTCCTTATTACCTTCTTTGATACGTACGTGTACGTTGATGGTATCTCCAGCTTTGAAAGAAGGGAATTTGGCTCTCGCCTCGCTGTATTCCGCTTCTACAATTTTCATTAGTTCGCTCATAGCTTCTATATTTTATGCTTTCGCTGTTTGGCCAACACGTGGCTTGTTATTTACTTTTTCCGTTTACTTGTTTCGCTATCCCCCAAACCTGACTTAACCCATAGATCGGGTCTTCGTTCACGGGTTCGGCGAACCGATGCTTCAAATCTCCATTCATTGATCTTTGCTTCATGCCCTGAGAGCAATACTTCTGGAACTTCCATCCCATCCCACTCAGCGGGACGAGTATAGACCGGTGGTGCGAGCAGGTCATCCTGAAAAGAGTCAGTCAATGCTGACGTCTCATCATTTAAGACTCCTGGTATCAGACGAATAATAGCGNNNCTACAGCTGCCGCTAGTTCTCCACCCGACAGCACAAAATCACCAATACTGATTTCTTTGGTAATGAATCGGTCTCTCACACGCTGATCTACTCCTTTGTAATGACCACATAGAATCATTAGGTTTTTCTTCAGCGATAGCGTATTTGCCATGGGCTGATCGAATGTCTCCCCATCAGGCGTCATATAAATAATTTCATCATATGTTCGCTGACTTTGGAGATATTCGATGCACCGGGCAATCGGTTCGACCATCATGACCATTCCTGCACCTCCACCAAAAGCATAATCGTCTACCTGCTTTTGTTTGCCAGTAGCAAAATCCCGCAGGTTATGCACCCTGACAACTGCCAAGCCTTTTTCTTCTGCTCTTTTCAGAATAGAATGTGAAAAAGGGCCTTCCAGCAATCCCGGTACCACGCTGATGATGTCGATATGCATATCTCAGTCTTCCAGATAAATGTCAAGCAATCCTTCGGGCAATCGACAGAAAACTTTTTTTGCTGCCTTGTCCACCTTGATGATGATTCCATCCTGTATCGGAATGAGAACCTCTTTTTCTTGATGGATAACCCCGATAAGGTCTTGGGCGTCCAAGTCGTAGATGGTTTGCACTTGCCCTAAGGTGCCATGCACTTCATCTTCTACTTCAAACCCGATCAATTCGTGAAAATAGTATTGGTCTTCATCAAGTTCAGGTAGTTCAGATAGTGGAAGATATACTTCCGATCCTACCAATTCCTCCACCTGCTCAATACGATCCAATTCTTCAATTTTGGCCAGTGCCTTATTACCTGCCTGAAGCACAAAATGCTCCAAGAAATAAGGGACTAAGCGTCCATTGCGTTCTAGAAAGATGTGCTCCAGATCTTCATAATCTTCAGGAAAATCTACATCGAGCACGACCACTATTTCACCACGGAGTCCATGAACTTTCGAAACATAGCCTAATTGGAAGCATTGTTCCTTGTTCATGAATCAATATACTATTAAGCTTGTGGAGCTTCGTCGCCTTCTGCGGAAGCTTCAGGAGCTGATTCTTCTGCAGCCTCTTCAGCAGGAGCTTCAGCAGCGGCAGCCGCCTCAGCAGCAGCTTTTGCTTCATCTTCTCTTGCTTTGATAGCATCCAAACGAGCCTGATTCTTAGCAGCTTCAGCCTCAAGAGCCTTCTGACGGGCTTCGTCTTTAGCTTTACCGATCGATTCGACTTTGCTTTGGATTTTAGTTTCTTTTTCATTCAACCAAGCTTCGAATTTGGCATCAGCCTGTTCTTGCGTGATTGCACCCTTTACTACTCCGATTTGGAGGTGTTTTTTCAGCATGACTCCTCTGTAAGACAGCATAGCCTTGACCGTATCGGTAGGCTGGGCTCCGTTCAACAACCACTGTAGAGCGCGCTCATTGTTGATGTTGATCGATGCAGGGTCAGTGTTCGGATTATAAGTTCCGATCTTTTCGATGAAGCGTCCATCACGTGGAGCTCTAGCATCAGCGACAACCACGTCATACATCGCCATTTTTCTTCGGCCTCGACGTGCTAATCTGATTTTTACTGGCATAATTTATATTTGTTTGTTTAGTGGATGGAACCCGTCCATCCTAAATTTGGAGTGCAAAGATAGGGTAAATCTCTGAATCCCCATAAGTTGGGCTGATTATATTTATTGGTTTTTTGGCATTTCTCGTATCTTGCATCTTCCTTTGGCCCCGTAGTTCAACGGATAGAACAAGCGTTTCCTAAACGTTAGATCCAAGTTCGATTCTTGGCGGGGCTACTTTTTTAACTTTTATACTTAAAATTCTCCACAGTCATTTTGTCTCCTAAATATCCTTATGCAATTTCCACTGATTTCTATCACTTTTTTAACTTAGGTTAATCAGAACATCTACCGGAGTTTTCTTCTTCTTTTGAAAAAAAATCAATGAACGACCTAGAAATAGCCAAATCCATCCCACCTTATTCTATCCAGCTTATCACTCAAAAGCTTGGCTTACCAGAAGATAAGGTTGAACCCTACGGAAGATTCAAAGCCAAACTGGATTTAAGCCTCATTCAAGAAGAAAAAATACAGAATGCAAAGCTGATTTTAGTGACAGCTATAACACCAACACCCGCAGGAGAGGGCAAAACTACCGTCACGATTGGGCTGAGTGATGCACTAAATGATCTGGGTAAAAACTCTCTTGCAGTCATCCGCGAACCAAGCCTCGGCCCAGTCTTTGGCCTGAAAGGGGGAGCTGCCGGAGGCGGCTGGTCACAGGTGATACCGATGGAGGACATCAACCTCCACTTCACTGGAGACTTCCATGCCATCGAAAAATCCAATAATCTCCTAGCGGCACTTTTGGACAATGCCATTCAAAGCAAAGTCAAAAACCTACAAATAGATCCCAGGTCGATCTTCTGGAAACGTGCCATGGATATGAATGATCGATCCCTTAGAAATATTATCTGCGGCCTTGGTGGGAAAAGTGGTGGTGTTCCCAGAGAAACAGGTTTTCAGATCACGGCAGCAAGTGAAGTAATGGCTATATTATGTATGAGCAAAGACCTCGAGGATCTAAAAAACCGATTTGCTAAAATCTATCTGGGGGATCGATTAGACGGTAGTCCTGTATTTGCCTCTGATCTCAATGCGCAAGGTGCAATGGCCACCCTTATGAAAGAGGCTATCAAACCCAATATCGTACAGACCTTGGGCCATCATCCCGCCTTGATTCATGGAGGGCCATTTGCCAATATTGCCCAAGGCACCAATAGTATCCTAGCTACCAAAATGGGGATGAGCTTAGGGGAATATGCTGTAACGGAGGCCGGCTTTGGCTCCGATCTAGGCGCAGAAAAGTTTTTTAATATCAAATGTCGGGAAGCTGGTATTTCTCCGAAAGCGACTGTCTTGGTAGCTACCATTCGCGCTTTGAAATATCACGGAGGCAAGCCTCTCTCTGATTTGGAAACAGAGGATTTGGAAGCTTTAGAAAAGGGCTTGCCCAACCTCGAACATCATTTGGAAAGTCTCAGAAAATTTGAAATCCCCGTGGTGGTGGCAATCAATGTTTTCAAAAGCGACACGGAAGCTGAAAAGAAATTATTGATAGACTTTTGCAATAAATTGAATGTACCTGTAGCTCTCAGCGAAGGCTGGGAGAAAGGGGGTAGTGGCTGTTTGGATTTAGCCAAACTAGTCATCCAAGAAGCTGAAAATTGCAATCGCTTCTTCAAACCCACCTACGAGCTGGAAGACTCTGTGGTCGATAAGATCAAAAAAGTAAGCCAGAAAGTGTATGGTGCGTCTGATATCATCCTTAGTCCCAAAGCACAAAACCAACTCAAGAAAATAGAAAGGCTAGGGTATCAAAAGCTCCCAATTTGCATAGCAAAAACTCAAAAAAGTATCAGTGATCAGGAAAAACTGATCGGGAGACCACAAGACTTTCAGATTACGATTAGAGAATTCGAATTTGCGGCAGGAGCAGGCTTCTTAATCCCATTGGCTGGAGAAATTCTCCGAATGCCCGGGCTCCCTACAAAGCCAGCTGCTGAGTCAATGGATATTTCTGCCACAGGAGAGATTAGTGGGCTTTTTTGAAGCCCACAAAAAAAAACATCAATATGCATATCCACTTTTCTACCAGTAAGAAAAATGAGGGCCATAAACTGAATCAAAAAGTTCGGATTCCGGAAGCAACACTCTTCTTCCTCTAACTTCAAATCAGATAGGTAGAGAAAATATAGGACCTAGCATCATTGTAGATACTCAAAAAAAATCCCACCCTGCCCTGTGGGATTTTCTTTTAAATTACTCTACAGTCACATCCGAAAACCAAATGAATCGGTTTCCCTCACCGTCTCTATGCATCGTCGCTAGCTGTATGGGTCCAAAGTCCTGTACATCCTCCCAAGTCCAAGTTCTGCCTTCTGCGCCATTCTGCCTTCTAAATGTCCACTCTAGGATCCGATGATTCTCATCCAGATACAAATCATAGGCATCTCCCGGTGTATACCCATCTGCAGAATTGTAGACGACAGTCAATTTGGTGGAGTTTGTTTGTTGAAGTGGTGAAGGCACGTTCTCAGCGACTTCGTATTCATACCCAGTATCCCAGGCCAATTGGAAAGGCATCATGAGCCAATATTTATCATTAATAAAGCCTTTATCCGCGTCAGGCAAAGAATCTGAAGGCATGTCCAAGCTGTAGGTGTAAGTGGTATCCGGACCCGAATATCCCACTTCATTATTTTGGATATCCCATGACCAATTTCTTGAAAAGACATTGACCGAATCACGCTGTACATTCCAGGTGTAGGAGATTTTTTTCACCTGATCAAAGTTTTCAATACCGTAGGCTTTGGCCACTTGAAAAGGAAGCGTATCTGGCATGGACTGCTTCTGATCAGTGGAGCAGCCAAATGCTAAAAAGCTGGCAAGGATAAGTAAGAGTCTGTATTTCATGTTTTGGCGGTTTAAGAAGGCTAACTTACTCAGAATTAGCTTTGTTTCTTACCCATTTTCTGAGTTTTTCTAATTCCATCCAATGATAGAGGGGCAGCAGGATGGGAATAACCCTATTCATCAATCGCATCAGAGAAAACAAACGAGAGGGGAAAATCCTTTTATTTCCTCTTTCCAAACCTCTGAGAATTCTTCTTGAGACGGTCGTAGGATCCTGAACAGGGAAAGCCTTGGGAATATTTTTACCGGCATGATCAAAAAAAGCTGTTGCCGTAGCGATAGGAAATACAAGCGTCAATTGTTGTCCGCCTTCACTCCATACTGTTCTCGCCCACTGTAGCAAAGCCGATTTGGTAGCTGCATACAAGCTGTATCCGGGGACTGCCCAATAGGACATAGCTGAAGCAATGATGACATGATGACAAGAAGCCTGTCTTTCTTGTAGCTTCATTCCCAGTTCAATCGGACTAAAGGTATTCAACTGGAAGAGTGCATCCATTTCCTCCCAGTTTTGTGTTTTGGCCGGACCATATTCCGCTTTACCCGCATTGGCTATGACTAGATCGATTTGAAAGTTATTTTGATTTAGCCATTCTATAATCAGATCATTTGCTCCCTTGACGGCCAAATCAATTTGTTTGATTTTAATTTCAGAAAACTCCTGCCTTAACTCCTCTAGTCCTAAATCCGAAATATCTACTGCATATACTTCTGCTCCTTTTTCCAAAAGTTGAATCAAAAGAGCTTTCCCAATTCCCGAAGCAGCACCTGTGATAAGTACTTTTTTATTTTTGAAAAAATCACTCACGAAAACTCGGCTTTGGAAAATGAATCTGAAAGGGCCGGATATGTACGGCCAATAAAGGCTTTACCTGATTGACAGAAGGAAAGAATTCTGCTTTGATGAAATTAAAATTCACTTTCGCCAATTTCCCTCTTCCTTTTCCGGATGGTTTGGTAAAAAATTCTTTTGCCTCCCACTGCTGATACAAATCGATAGGGAGCAAAGCTGTACTCGCAGGAAAAGAGAATCCAAATGGACGAATCGAACAATCAAAAAACACCTGATTTTTAGATTTTACACGCACTTGTATTTCTCCATCATTTTCCTCCCAGTCAAAGTCCATGGTCTCCTTCGGAATTCCCCAATTGGCTCTACCATTCATCGTGCTGAGATCGGAGTCTACAAAAATCTTGGTAATGGATTGCTTTCTATGCTTTCCGAATTTTCCAGGAATCAAGAGCAATTCCCGATAAGGTCCCACGGGACTTTCGGTATAATTCACCAGCATCATATATCCCAATCCTCCTTTAAATTGACCTTTAAGGTATTCTGGCATTTGCCCTTGATCTTCAACCCAGTTTTTCGGAAACTTATAAACCAAAATAATCCCTTCCCCTTTGAGATCCCACGGTGGTGGAAACTTCTGAAAATCGTCATTTTTCGGGGAGACTATCATAGGCTATCAGGAGTAAGGAGAAGGACTCACAGCGGTCCAACCTCCGTCAATGATCAAGCTCTGTCCCGTAATATGACGAGCCGCATCCGAAAGCAAAAAGGCGGCAGCCTCCGCGATATCCACCGTGGAGGCAGGTCTGCCTGTAGGAGTCAATTTGGACCACGTAGTGGCATACTCAGGATCAGAAGTAGTGCGCTCGGTGAGGGTTGCCCCGGGAGCGATGGTATTCATGCGAATTCCCAAAGGAGCCAACTCCAAGACCAAGTTTTTGGCAAGCATCTCAATAGCAGCTTTACTCATGGCATAAGCGGCTAAATTTTCATGACTTTGATGACCTGTGACCGAAGAAGTAAGCAACATGGAACCTCCTTCTTTTTGATCTTTCATAACTCTGGCCGCGGCTTGAACCAGAAAAAAGGTTCCTTCCTGATTAACCCGCATTACTTCTCGAAAATCCTCCCTGCTGTAGTCCAAAAAGCTTCCAAAGAGAGTAATTCCGGCATTTGCAACGACTTGGTCTACTCGCCCAAATGTTGAAAGTGTAAGCTCGACCATCTCTTCGACCGTCTCCTCACTAGCAGCATCTCCCGAGCAACCTATAATCCTTCCACTATTCATTCGGGAAAGCGTAGCTACTGATTCCTCAACCAAGCTTTTTTCTACATCATTCAAAACCACTCGCCCACCTTTTTCCAGAAGCTTCCTGGCGATTTCTAACCCTATTCCCTGTCCTGCCCCTGTGATGATGGCTACTTTAGAATTTTTCATTGGAAACTAACTTTTTTTAATGCCAAAATCCCAATTCCCTTAAATCATTTTCAATGCGAATCACGCTTAACTTCCGAACCTGAGCTGCCTTGCAGAAAATCAAAGTCTACCCCATCATGAGCCTGATTGACTTGATGAAGAAACAAGTTGACATAGCCTCGTTCATAGGGTAATTGAGTAGGTTGAAAGGCGTTTTTGCGCTTCTCCATTTCCTCATCGGAAATCAGCAAATTCAAACTTCGATTTGGTACATCCAGCTGAATCAAATCTCCATTTTGCACCAAAGCTAGTGGACCTCCAATGGCAGACTCCGGAGATACGTGCAAGACAACGGTACCATATCCTGTCCCACTCATTCGCCCATCGGAAATTCGTACCATGTCTTTGATACCCTTTTGAAGGAGTTTGGCAGGAAGTCCCATATTTCCAACCTCTGGCATTCCTGGATAACCTTTAGGCCCTACATTTTTCATCACCAAGACAGAATTTTCATCTACTTCCAAGTCTGGATCATCAATCTTAGCCTTATAATCGTCTATGTCTTCAAAAACCACAGCTTTACCCGTATGAGTCAGGAGATGGGGACTAGCAGCAGAAGGTTTAATGACCGCTCCATTAGGACAGAGATTTCCTTTCAGAACTGCTATTCCTGAGTCCGGCTTGATGGGTTTTTCTAAAGTTCCGATTAGTTCTCGGTCATAGCATTCAGCCTTCTCAATATTCTCACCTAGCGTCTTTCCATTGACAGTAATACATTCTGTATGAAGCTTAGATTGGATTTCACGCATGACGGCTGGTAAGCCTCCGGCATAAAATAAGTCCTCCACCCAATGCTCACCGGAAGGCTGCACATTAGCAATCAAAGGCACTTTGGAAGAAAAATGATCAAAATCAGTCAGATCTAAATCTACCCCGATCCGACGGGCTATGGCTGTAAGGTGAAGGATAAAATTGGTTGATCCTCCCAGTGCTGCATTGACCATTATGGAGTTTTCAAAAGCCTTACGTGTCAAAATCTGACTCATTTTGAGGTCTTCCTTGACCATCTCAACAATCCGCATTCCTGCCATATGCGCCAAAACTTTTCTTCGAGAATCAGCCGCTGGAATGGTAGCGTTATCTGGCATTGCCAAGCCCAAAGCTTCCACCATAGCAGCCATCGTAGAAGCTGTACCCATCGGAGCACAATGACCTCTTGAACGAGACATCGCAGCCTCGGCTTCTATAAACTCTTCCTGAGAAAGCTTCCCTAATTTATATTCTTCGGCAAACCTCCAAACATCAGAAGTGCCAATTTTTTTACCCTTAAATCTACCTACCAGCATGGGACCTCCCGATACAACCAAGGTCGGCAAGTCTACCGAGGCCGCTCCCATGACCAAGGAAGGAGTGGTTTTGTCACAACCACACATCAGCACGACCCCATCCATCGGATTGGCACGGATACTTTCCTCCACATCCATCGAAGCTAGGTTTCGGAAAAGCATCGCCGTGGGCTTGATCGAGCATTCTCCCAGAGACATCACTGGAAATTCTAGCGGAAATCCTCCTGCCTCCCAGATTCCTTGCTTGATTGACTCTGCCAACTCTCGAAAATGTGCATTGCAGGGGGTGAATTCAGACCAGGTATTACAGATTCCGATTACGGGTTTTTCACCTTCAAAAAGATGATGCGGTAATCCTTGGTTTTTCATCCAAGAGCGATAGATAAATCCGTCTTTTCCGGTTCGACCGTACCACTCCTGACTCCGGAGTTTTTTCTTTGCCATAGGTTTTTGGGTTTGAGTAAAATCTGGCAGAAGATAGGAAAAAATGAAGATTTCTGCGAACCTTAGATGGATATCGGTTTAATCTTTAATCAATTGATCAACCAAGTTCTCTAAAGCCTCAACATCTACTTTGAAATCAGCAAGCATGGTGTTTTTCTCAGTGCCCTCATTCAAAGTATAGTAGTACTCATGCCCTAGCACATTGGCAAGATTAAAATAACACTGATTTTGATCATCCTCGTGATTTCTTAATTCAACCACCTTACTTCCTTGGGGCAAAAAAATCATATTGGTAAGCGCCGCCCCATGCAAAGAGATAAAAATAGCTGTCTCACCCATCAATTCGATTTGCTTCTTCACCGAAAGCTTTTCGGCATGATAGATCTCAAAACCCTTTTTATTTAGACACAGCTCCACTTCCTTTTCATTCAAAACCCTACGTTTGGGGGCCAAGCTTCTGCTAATGTAGATTTTGCGGTAAGGAGCTTTCGAGATTTTGGAGAGTCGGTTTCTAGTTTCCAGCGTGTATTCCGGGTGAAAGTGTGGAAAAACAGCTGTGCGGGATGTCAAAACCAATTTTTTGACTTTAAGATTTTCAAATGAAGAATAAAAGATGGCTTTAATTCCTAATAACTTGAGGCTTTGACTGACAAATGGAAGCTTTTGATAGGATTCATGTAAGATGACTTGATCGGTCACCTCTTTTTCTAACCCTTGCCAAATTCTCGGTAAACAATCCGTCATCCAATGAAAGTAATTGGCACTCCATTCATCCTTGATCCAAATGCCACTTTCGATTGTTCGCCATTTTCTAAAAGCACAATTCAACACTCTTTTTCCCAAGGGAAGTACACCCAATCCATAAACATGGGTATGGGAAGCAAAGAATTTCAGCTCTTTCCAAGAAAAAACGGTATCCTGCAAAATCAGAGCATCATTCAGTACCCAGCAGGGCTGTATAATAAAAGATGATTGGAGCCATTCGTTAAATAAGGGCTTATCTTCCTTCCTAACATTGGAAGGGAGTCCTCTCTGTACTCTTATTTCTTCCTCAAGGCCCTCTTCTGGATTTAGCTCCATTGAAAAATTGTTACAATCGTTCTATATCTGCTCCTAGTGCATTTAATCGCTCATCAATATACTGATATCCTCTGTCAATCTGCTCAATATTATCAATAATTGAGGTGCCATTTGCTGACATCGCAGCGATCAGAAGCGCTACCCCTGCACGAATATCAGGAGAGGTCATTCGAATTCCTCTCAAGGGATATTTTCTGTCCAATCCTATAACCGTGGCACGATGCGGATCGCAGAGAATAATCTGTGCTCCCATATCGATCAATTTATCCACGAAAAATAAGCGGGACTCAAACATTTTCTGATGCACTAGCACTGTCCCTTTTGCCTGAGTGGCAGTCACCAGTACGATGGAAAGCAGGTCAGGAGTAAAACCTGGCCAAATCTGATCGGCTATCGTCAAGATAGACCCATCAATGAAAGTCTCAATTTCAAAATGATCTTGTGCTGGGATAAAAATATCATCACCTCTGAATTCCATTTGTATACCCATTCGCCGGAAAGTATCGGGAATGATTCCGAGCTTGGGAATTTGACAGTTTTTGATGGTGATCTCAGATTGAGTCATTGCCGCCATTCCAATAAAAGAGCCGATCTCAATCATGTCCGGAAGCATGGTATGGGTGGTCCCATTTAGTTTATCCACTCCTTCGATATGAAGGAGATTGGACCCTACTCCTGTTATTTTTGCACCCATGCGATTAAGCATGTCGCAAAGCTGCTGCAGATAAGGTTCGCATGCAGCATTATAGATAGTCGTTTTGCCTTCGGCCATCACCGCAGCCATTACGATATTTGCCGTGCCAGTCACAGAGGCCTCATCCAGAAGCATATAAGTGCCTTTGAGATTTTTTCCATCGATATGGAAAATTTCTTTCTCAGCATCATACCTGAATTCAGCTCCTAGCTTTTGAAAGCCTGTGAAGTGAGTATCCATTCGTCGACGACCGATTTTATCTCCTCCCGGCTTAGAAAGCTTTCCTGTACCAAACCGGGTTAAAAGCGGACCCAAAATCATGACAGAACCTCTTAGGGCAGAAGCTTTTTTCAAAAACTCCTCTGTTTCTAGGTACTCGAGGTTGACCTCATCTGCCTGAAAAGAGTAGGATTCGGGACCGAGTTTGGTGACTTTCACCCCCATATCGCTCAAAAGCTCAATGAGTTTATTTACGTCACGGATATTGGGGATTTTGTGAATGGTGACTTTTTCTCCTGTCAAAAGTACTGCGCAAAGAATTTGAAGCGCTTCATTTTTTGCTCCTTGTGGAATGATCTCGCCCTTAAGCTGATTTCCACCCCTTACCCGAAAAGATGCCATTTAATTTCGACGTTTTTTGTTATGTCCTCCATTTCGGCGACGAATATTGCCGCGCTTGTTTGATTTTCCACCTCGCTCTTCATGGGTAGGCACTTTGAAATCACGTCTTGTATTGGATTCGAAAAGCGCGTTTTCTTTCACCTTTTCCAAGTCGATGTGGAGCTTTCCCTTGGAGAGCGTCTTGATATCATCAATGATGATGCCATCGTCGAAATTGTCCCTGTTCCAAGTGGAGTGAAAACTTCTCATCAGCTGGCCGATGTAAATAATCGCAGACTCCTGCTCTTCGTCATCTTCGATTTCGATCGCTTTTTCGATCAGCTTTTCGATATTTCTACCGTAATGCTTGAATCGTACTTCCCCTCTAGGATATCCCACTGGAAGGGGTTTTTTGCCTAGCAATTCTTTTTCAGGCATGGGGAAAGGCCCATCCACGTCCAACTTGAAGTCAGACATAATATAAATATCATCCCAAAGCTTTTGATCGTTCTCCTGCTTGAGCGTTGGATTCAGCTGCTTGATAATATCTATGATGGTGTAGGCACTGGCAGTGCGCTTTTCCCGGTCTTCAATGCCGCAGACGTAGTCTACGAGGCCTTGAATGTTTTTTCCGTATTCTTTCAAAATGAGATTGTTTTTAGTCTTTTCTTCTATTCAAACATCCCTTCTAAAGCCTAAGTTAAGGTAACAAAAAATCACCAAAAGGCCGGAAGTTTGACAATTAGTCTATAATTCGAAGCTTGGCAAAGCTAAGTAATAATGTCTTCTCCCCAAAATGCTCAAATTGAATGGTTGCCTTGCGGTTGAGACCATCCACCTCGATCTTCAGAACCTTCCCAAAACCAAACTTGGGATGCTCCACTAGCTGACTCTCCTGAAGGTTGTTTGTATTGCTCGGCTTGAAATCAGGACTGGGGGTATGAACCTTCATATTGGAAGGCATCCGAGTCTCGGGTTTCTTCTTTATTCCTATGAATCCAGAACTTCCTGGCAAACCTTCCCGCCGAAAAGCACCCGGCATCTCACGAGTAGCCTGTCGCTTATTGACCTTGATGCAGTCAGGATCTATCTCCTCCAAAAAACGACTCGGTTCACAATTCAACAATCGACCAAAGCGGTATCGGGAAAGCGCATACGTGAGATACAACTTTTGCATAGCCCGAGTGGTCGCCACATAAAATAGCCGCCGCTCCTCTTCCAGGTCTTCCCGACTTTGCATCATCATCTGGGAAGGAAACAAATCCTCCTCCATCCCGACTACAAATACCTGCTTGAACTCCAGCCCCTTGGCAGAGTGAATGGTCATCAGCGTAATCGCGTCAGTGGTGTCTTTATCCCGATCATTATCGGTAAGCAAGGCAATCTCCTGAAGGAATGCTCCCAAGCTTTTGTCTTCATTTTCTTCATTGTCGACATACTCCTTGATTGCATTGAGCAATTCCTGTACGTTTTCATAGCGGTTGAGCCCCTCGATCGTCTTATCCTCGTAGAGCTCCCGAAGCAAGCCGCTCTGTTTGGCAATAGTATTGGCGGCTTCGAAAGCATCCTTTCGCTGTACTTCTATCTGAAAGGCTTTGATCATGGTGGCAAAATCATCCACTGAAGCTCCTGCACGACCGCCTAAGAAACTATGCGCATTTTGCACCACCTCCCAAAGAGGCACATCATGATCGTAGGCCGATACAAGAATTTTTTCCAGGGAGGTATTGCCTATCCCGCGTTTAGGATAATTGATGATTCGTTTGAAAGCCTCCTCATCTACCGGATTCACCGTGAAGCGCATGTAGGCCATCAGATCCTTAATTTCCTTTCGCTGATAGAAAGACAGCCCACCCACGATTTTGTAGGTAAGATTCATTTTGCGAAGCGCCTCTTCTATTGCCCGGGATTGGGAATTGGTCCGGTAGAGAATCGCAAAATCACTGTTTTCCAGCTTTTTGTTGTTCTTTTCTTCAAAAATGGTTGTAGCCACTACCCGGCCTTCCTCGTTGTCGGAGGCGGCCTTGATTAGTTCGATCAGGTCCCCGTCTGGATTAGAAGTCCAGACGGTCTTTTTGAGCTGGGCTTTATTTTTATCGATGATGGAATTCGCTGCTTCTACGATGGTCCTAGTGGATCGGTAGTTTTGCTCCAGCTTGACTACAAAGAGATCCGGATAGTCCTTTTCGAAGTTGAGGATGTTCTGAATATCCGCCCCACGGAAGGCATAGATACTTTGCGCGTCATCTCCTACTACACAGATATTTTGATGAACAGCCGCCAGCTTTTTGGTGATGAGGTATTGGGAGAGGTTGGTATCCTGAAACTCATCCACCATCACATATTTGAACCGCTGTTGGTATTTATTCAATACATCGGTGTGATCTCGGAAAAGCACATTGGTATTGAAAAGCAAATCGTCAAAATCCATGGCTCCAGCCTTGAAAAGTCGGTCTTGGTAGCGCTGATAGATATCGCCCATTTTGGGTTTCATCGCAGCCTCGTCATCTGCTTTGACAAAAGGGTCAGCTTGATAGGCTTGCCAGGAAATCAATCGGTTTTTGGCACCGGAAATTCTAGAAAGGACCACGCTAGGTTTGTAAACCTTATCGTCCAGTCGCATTTCCTTGACGATGGTACGTATCAAAGATTTGGAATCGTCTGTATCGTAAATGGTAAAGTTGGAGGGATAGCCGATTTTCTCGGACTCTACCCGAAGGATTTTTGCAAAAACCGAGTGAAAAGTACCCATCCAGGTATTTCTAGCCTCCAGTCCGACTAGCTTTTCGATTCGATGCTTCATCTCACTCGCCGCCTTATTGGTAAAGGTGAGTGACAAAATCTGAAATGGATCTATTCCTTTGGCATAAATCAGATGTGCAATCCGGTAAGTCAGCACGCGAGTCTTTCCCGAACCCGCACCGGCAATGATCATCACCGGGCCGTCCGTATGTTCTACCGCTTCGCGCTGAGGGGGATTGAGTTCTTCTAGGTAATCCATTAGTTAAAGTAGCTAGTAGCTAGATTATAGTAGCAAGTGGTAAATAAGTATCAAGTACAATGTACCAAGAATCAAGTACGAAGTACCAAGGAGCCAGGAACAAGAAATCAGAGTCTAAAAACAGGAGTTGAAGACTAGAATCGGATGAAATTTACAAACTTTCCAACCTAAACACTTTCCAACTTTTAACTCATATCTTCCATCGCTTATGACTCCAAAGGTACATATCCGGCTGTTCTCTAATATTTTCTTCCAACATTTTGCAGAATTGATCCGTGATCGAGTGCGGCTTATCCCCATCATAAGGCGGACTAGCCATAGGAACATATTCGTAGCGATAATGCCCGCGTTTGACCTTAGTCATCTTCCCATAGTGGACGTACAAGTTCATCTTTTTCGATAGGAATTCAGCCCCTTCGAAAAAGACCGCCGGTCGATTTAGAAACTCACGCTGGTACCGATTTTCGGAAGATGGTGGCCGTTGATCCGATCCCAAAAGCACGATCCGAGGATCTCTGCCCAAGGTAAGTATACCACGTCGAAACTCCTTTTTCTCTGTCACAAATCCGCCAAATCGTGTCCTGATTTTTTTCATCAGTTCGTTGAAGAAGGTATTATTCACTTTGAGGTAAACAGTCTCCACGGGCACCTCGGTGTAGAGATTGGTGCCCACCACTCCCCACTCCCAATTGAAGATATGCCCGGCCATCATCAGGGAGCTGACTCCGTTTTTGACTGGCTGATCAAGATCCGGCTGATTGACAATGACAAATCTGCGGCGGAATTCTGCTTCCGAAATTGTCAGTAATTTGATCGTTTCGGCAAATGTGTCAGTAAAATTCCTGTAAAAACGATTTCGGATCTTTTTTCGCTCTGTATCAGAAAGCTCAGGAAAAGCATGAAAGAGATTTTCATCAATCACCTTTTTCCGATATCGAATCACAAAGCGGGCAATCAGGTATAGAAAGTCCGTGAGTAGGTATAAGATAGAAAGCGGAAGTCGGGAGAGAAGACGAAAGAAAAACATGCTTGGAATCGTCGAACAGGATCGAACTGAGGATACAAAATAAAGGAAAAGCGGGGAAAAGTTCCCGAATCCTAGTTATAATTTCACCCAATGATTACTTTTGAAACATATGTCGGATAGTCAGCGCAGAAAATATACGCAGGAAGAGAAAAACAGCATCTTTGACGGGGAGTTTATGCCACACATCGACTCCATGTACAATTTTGCCTTCCGACTCACCTTTGATGAGGACGATGCCAAAGATTTGGTGCAGGATACTTATCTGAAAGCGTATCGCTTCATCAATTCCTTCGAACAGGGAACCAACGCCAAAGCATGGCTGTTTCGCATCCTGAAAAACAGTTTCATCAACGAATACCGTAAGAAGTCCAAGCAACCTGCTAAGGTAGATTATCAGGAAGTTGAAACTTATTACAACTCAGATGATGTTGACTTTCAGGGAACCACTGATTTGCGGGCTGATTCGGTCAAGGATATGCTCGGAGATGAGATTTCCAATGCGCTCAATGCCTTGGCGGTAGACTTCCGAACGGTGATCATTTTAGCGGATCTGGAAGGCTTTACTTACGAGGAAATGGCCAAGATCCTAGATATTCCGATCGGAACTGTACGGTCCAGGCTTCACCGGGCCAGGAATCTATTGAAGGACAAGCTTCGGGGCTATGCACAGTCCATGGGCTACAAGACAGACGAGGAGGATTAAAACGAATACCAAATGGAAAATAACGGAAAAGAAACTTCCGAGGAGCGGAAAGTGAGCTGTGGTGATGTGAGCAAATGCTTTCAGCTGCTGGAAAGTATCCTTGACGGAGAAATGGGTGAAGAGGGTAAAGAAGTCCTCAAAGAAAAACTAGACAAGTGTCAGCCTTGCTTTGAGCATTTTCACTTGGAGCAGGCCATTCGGGAAGTGCTCAAAACTAAATGCACCAAACAGCCGGTGCCTACCCAACTCGCTGACTCCATCCGTCAGATGATCCACGAAAGCAAATAAAATGACCGCAGGAAAAGCCATCATTTTTTCAGCACCCTCAGGATCGGGTAAAACTTCCCTTGTCAAACACCTGATTCAGCATGTGCCCAACTTGGGCTTTTCTATTTCGGCCTGCACCCGAGACCGTCGAGGTAGGCATGAAGTCCATGGGAAGGATTATTATTTTTTATCTCAGGAAGAATTCAAGCAAAAAATTGACGAAGACGCCTTCATCGAATGGGAGGAAGTCTATGCCGGCAACTTCTACGGCACACTCAAAGAAGAAATTCAACGCATTTGGGATTCGGGAAAGGCCGTCATTTTCGATGTAGATGTCAAAGGCGGACTGGCACTGAAAAAATATTTTGGAGATCAGGCATTGGCGATCTTTGTCAAAGTGCCTTCGCTGGATGTACTCAAAGCCCGACTCAACGATCGGGGTACCGAATCCGAAGAATCGCTTTCCAGACGGCTTTTTAAGGCAGAGTTTGAGATGAAATTCGAGCCACAGTTTGATGTGACGATTGTCAATGATGACTTTGCCAAGTCCTCTCAGGAGGCAGAGCAGCTTGTCCGGGATTTTTTAGCCTCTTAAGCCGTGAATATCGGGCTTTTTTTCGGCAGCTTCAATCCCATTCATCTCGGTCATCTGATTATCGCCGAGACGATTTATGACCGGACGGATTTGGATGAGGTCTGGTTTGTGGTCAGTCCTCAGAATCCGCTCAAAAAGCGAAAATCGCTGGTTCATGAATTTGACCGGCTACGAATGGTGGAGTTGGCGATTGAGGATAACTTCCATTTTCGGGCCAGCGATGTGGAGTTTCACATGCCCCGCCCGAGCTATACCATTGATACCTTGACTTATCTCAGCGATCAGTATCCACAGCATGAGTTCAGCATTTTTTTGGGTTCAGATAATCTGAAGCAATTCAAGAAGTGGAAAAACTACGAGCAGATTCTCGAGCACTATCAAGTCTATGTCTATCCTCGCCCGGGAGAAAAAGTGGATTTTTCCCACTCCTCGGTAAGGGAAGTAGATGCCCCGCTATTGGATATCTCGGCGACCTTTATCCGGGAGGCGATTCAGCAGGAGCGATCGGTGCGCTATCTATTGCCTGATGCAGTGGTGGACTATATTCGAGACAAAAAGCTCTACTTCTAGCTGATTATTAACCGTCTGAAAAAAAAACGCCGCTGATGGAAAAAATGAATGTTTTCTGAAGTTTAAGTTTGCAATTGAAAACTAAACTCAATATTTTAGTTTCAGCTTCGATAATCGAAGCCACTTTT
>LJXT01000041.1 GCA_001314815.1 Algoriphagus marincola HL-49 | reverse complement strand
TTGGCAAGAGGATATGGATTTACTCATTCCTTTGATCAATCAAAATAAAGACTTCAATTGGATCATTGCCCCGCATAGTATGAACCCTGGGCCAATGCAAAATTGGAAGTCACAAATCAAGGCTAGCTGTCAATTTTATACCTCCTGGGATCAGACGAAAACCACGGAGGTGCTAATTATTGATACCATCGGGATGCTCGCCTCTTTGTATCAGTTTGCACAGGTTTCCTATGTAGGAGGTGCATTCGGAGAGGGCTTACACAATATCTTGGAGTCGATTGGCTTTGGCGCTCCTGTTATTTTTGGGAAGGTTCGTAAGGCAGGGAAATTTCCTGAGGCTCAAGAGTCTATCAAACAGGGGTGCGGATTTGAAGTGGAGGATTTCTTAGCGCTAAAAACCGCTTTTGATTCTTTAAAGAATCCAGAAAACTTGGAGAGAAGTAGGATTTCAGCCAATTCCTGGGTGGAAAGCAATCGGGGTGCGACTGAAAGAATTTTGGATTTTACCGATAACTTGCAATAAATGAAGGGAAGAGTAATCAAATCCACTGGTAGCTGGTACACGGTGAACGCCGAAGGAAAGTACATTCAGGCAAGGTTAAAGGGGAAATTCAAGCAGCAAGACTTGAAGCTTACCAATCCTATAGCCGTGGGAGACTGGGTTGAGCTTGATGTTGAACCGGGACAGGAAACTGCTGTCATTCGGAGTATTTTACCACGTGAGAATTATGTAATTCGCAAGTCTACTCGAAATCAACACTTTTCCCATATCATTGCCAGTAACCTGGATCAGGCTATGTTGATCATCACGATGGAGCAACCTCGAACCTCTACTGGATTTATCGATCGCTTTCTCGTCAGTACTGAAAGTTTCAGGATCCCAGCCATACTTGTGGTCAATAAAATGGATTTGCTGCAATCGAAGAAAAAAGGCAAAGAATGGCTGGAAAACTTGCATGAAATTTATGATCCTCTGGATATTCCTGTGATAGAAATTTCTGCTCAAAGTGATCAGGATCTTTCGTCCCGTTTTCAAGAGTTACTTCGAGGGAAATCCACCTTGATAGCCGGGCATTCTGGAGTAGGGAAATCCACACTTTTGAATAAGTTGGTGCCAAAAGCAAAGCAAAGCACCCAAGAAATATCCAAGTTTAGCAGCAAGGGAGTTCACACCACGACTTTCGCAGAACTTTTTGAACTTGATGGAGGTGGAGATTTGATCGATACTCCGGGGATCAAGGAATTTGGGATTTTGGATATCGAAGAAAATGAGCTCTCCCACTATTTTCCAGAGATGAGAGCCTATTTAGGTCATTGCAAGTTTCACAATTGCCGACATATCAATGAGCCGGGCTGTGTCGTACTCCAAAAGCTAGAAGAAGGGGGAATTCACCCTAGCAGATACCGGAGCTATCTGAATATGCTGGAGGAGGAGGAAAGCCATCGCTAAAAAATGATTTTGAAAGCAAGGCAAATAGGCCTAATTTTCATTTTCAAAATTATATCATGAGCGAAGTACTCAACGACAAACAAATCCGGCAAAAAATAACCCGGATGGCTTTCGAAATCTACGAGCGTAATCTTCACACGAAAGGTGTTGTTTTCGCAGGTGTGACTGGTATGGGTTTGATTCTATCTGAGCTTTTGGCTAAAGAGCTAAGTCATATATCCGAATTGCAGGTAGAACAATTGGAGGTACAGTTGGATAAGTCCGATGTAGCTAATTCTAAAATTTCACTTTCCCAAAACCTGGATTTAACAGGGAAGAGCCTGATTCTCGTGGATGATGTCCTAAATACAGGTAGGACTGTGGCCTATGCGATGAAGCCATTTTTGCAGGAGGAAATTAGCAAAATGGAATTGGCTGTTTTGGTAAATAGAGCCCATGGTTTATTTCCTTTAAGACCTGATTACACAGGTTTTGAACTCTCTACTACGCTCAATGAGCACATCCGAGTAGATCTATCCTCATCAAGCTATTCTGTACACTTACACTGATATCATGTCTGTTCACTCCTCTTCTTCAGTCAAACGAATTACGACCCACATTCTTCAGGAAATGAAAGATAGTGGGGAAAAAATATCCATGTTGACAGCCTATGATTTTTCGATGGCTAAAATTGTGGACAGTGCAGGTATTGACATTGTTTTGGTAGGTGACTCAGCTTCCAATGTGATGGCAGGCCATGAGACCACACTTCCAATCACCTTGGATCAGATGATTTATCATGCCTCCTCGGTGGTGCGAGCTGTGAAAAGGGCTTTTGTCGTAGTGGATATTCCCTTTGGGCACTATCAGGGAAATAGCTCGGAGGCATTGCGATCGGCTATTCGGATCATGAAAGAGTCCGGTGCCCATGCCGTCAAGGTAGAAGGGGGCTCTGAGATCAAAGAGTCAGTTAGCAGAATTCTGAGTGCAGGTGTTCCCGTCATGGGACACTTGGGTTTGACGCCTCAGTCTATTTATAAGTTTGGAACTTACACCGTAAGAGCGAAGGAAGAAGCAGAGGCTAAAAAGCTTTTGGAAGATGCCCAAATGCTAGAGCAATGCGGGTGTTTTGCCATTGTCCTTGAAAAGATACCTGCTGCTTTGGCACAAAAAGTAGCTGAAGCCGTGAAAATCCCTGTGATTGGTATAGGTGCAGGTCCTGATGTAGACGGTCAGGTATTGGTCATGCACGATATGCTGGGAATCACTCAGGAGTTTAAGCCACGCTTTTTGCGTCAATATGCCGACCTTCAGTCTATAATGACTGATGCTTTCCAAAACTATATTAAAGACGTGAAGGAAAGGAAATTCCCTACGAATTCTGAAAGCTATTGATTGAAGGGATTGATAAAACCAAAAAAGCCATCCCGAGAGATGGCTTTTTTGGTTTACACGTTTACATGCCGTTCGGCATGATAGGAAGATCGGACAAGTGGGCCTGACTCCACATATTTCAATCCTCTTTTCAATCCTTCCTCACGATAGTGATCAAAAAGATCCGGATGAATGAATTCTGCAACTTCAATATGCATTTTGGTAGGTTGGAGGTATTGCCCTAATGTCAGGATATCACATCCATGGGCTACCAAGTCATCCATAGCTTTGTAAACCTCATCTTTGGTTTCTCCAAGGCCTAGCATGATACCAGTCTTGGTTCGTTTACCATACTCTTTGGTCAGTTTGATCTGCTCCAGAGAGCGATTGTATTTGGCCTGAGGTCTTACTCTTCGATAGAGACTTTCCACCGTTTCCATATTATGAGAAACGACTTCCTGTCCTGCACTGATCATCCGATACAATGCATCCCAATTTGCCTTGACATCAGGAATAAGTGTTTCTATGGTTGTTTCTGGAGAAAGCTCTTTGGTCTGTGCGACCGTCTGATACCAAATTTCGGCACCGCGATCTTTACGCTCATCTCG
This sequence comes from Algoriphagus marincola HL-49, assembly GCA_001314815.1. Taxonomy (GTDB): domain Bacteria; phylum Bacteroidota; class Bacteroidia; order Cytophagales; family Cyclobacteriaceae; genus Algoriphagus; species Algoriphagus marincola_A. Next base: position 24,086 of record LJXT01000041.1, on the reverse strand, counting down.
ATTGACCGAGGTGATCACTGCATGCTTGACCCCCATCAATTTGATGGCCTCAGCCACTCTTCTTGGCTCATCTTCATCATACTCAGGTGGCCTACCTGTCGCGACAGCACAGAAGGAACAAGATCGGGTACATACATTTCCTAAAATCATAAAGGTAGCAGTACCAGCACCCCAACACTCACCCATGTTGGGACAGTTTCCACTTTCGCAAATCGTGTGAAGTTTATGTTGATCGACCAGTTTGCGAACTTTGGCATACTCCTTACCCACAGGAAGCTTGACTCTCAGCCAATTAGGCTTTTTTTTGCGAGTTGATTCCTCGGATATTACGGGTAATTCTATCATTCTCTTGGATTTTCAGGGTCAAAATTAAATTTTATTCCGGGAAGTCACCAGTCTATTTTCGGAATCCGTAATAGAAGGTGAAATAGGCAGCTTGGAAAAACTGACGATTTTCCACGGTAGGTATTAATGGAATTTCCTTGTTAAAACCTTCAATCATGTATCCTAGTTCCACACCGGTGACATTGCTTCTAAAAACTCCAAATTCAAGATTGATGGCTGCTTTTGCATTAGCTCCAATCGCAAGTTCAGATTCTCCAATTCCCTCGAAGAGTCTTCCTGTTCCGAGAATATTGAATCGGCTTTGATGTACCTCGGGATTGTATTGTTCTCTTACTGTTTCCAGTCTATTTACTGCATATTCAATATAATATGGGGCAATCAAACCAATACTTGGACCAACTGCAGCAAGGGCAGAGACTTGCACACCTTGATTTGGGGCCTTTCGGAAGAGAATTACTTCCCGTCCATATTGTGGCCGTATGGAGTACAGATAGTTGGATTTTCCAAAGACGTAACTATTGCCCAATACGGTATTGTAGCGAACTTCTTTGGGGTTCTTGACATTGGCTAGCTCTACAGCGAAGAAGCTGAACTGTTCATCAGATATCCTTGTGCCAACTTTAAACATCAAGCCTCCAATTAGACCACCATTGGTGTTTTTATTTAGCCCAAAAATGAACTCCTTATCGTATTCATAATTGCCGGCATCTTCTCGTTGCGCTAAAACTTCTGTAAGGGAAGCTGCAAAAAAGAGAGCCAAAATGAATTTTATACGTACTGATATCATGTGAGCTATTATTAACCTATTTTTGGTTATCTATTTAACTGAAAATTAAAAGTAAGAGTTTAGACTCGTGATAAAAAGTGCCTATCTGGAATTTTAATCTGTGTGTTAATCAGGCTATTCTAGATTCAAAGACTCAATAAACCCAAATTTCTATGTGTTTTTTATTCAACAGCTTTCGGGAATGGAAGTCCTACTGTGAAGAAAAGGATGTTTCTTTGCCTCAATCCGTCATTGAATACGAATGTGAGCAAAAAGGAGCAACGCCGGAAAAAATCCAGGATGGCCTGCTTCAAGCCTATCAGGTGATGAAGGAAGCAGTTCATACCGGACTTGAAAAAGATATGAAGTCGAGGTCTGGAATGATAGATAATGGGGCCAAAAAGGTTTTCAATCATCCCTTGACTGTACTTTCTCCAGAGTTTCAAAAGTTAATCAGTCGCGCTTTGGCTGCTAAGGAAGTCAACTCTTGTATGGGGAGGGTAGTAGCAGCCCCGACTGCAGGAGCATCCGGGATCTTACCGGGAACGATGGTTACCCTTCAGGAGATTCACGGACTATCTGATGAAAAGATTGCAGAGGGCCTTTTGGTAGGTGCAGGAATCGCTTTGATTATTGAGCAAAAGGCGAGTTTGGCAGGTGCCGTGGGAGGTTGCCAAGCAGAAACTGGCTCTGCCGCGGCAATGGCGTCAGGTGCGATAGTTTACTGCTTGGGGGGTTCTTTAGACCAAGTTTTTAATGCAGTAGCTATCACCATACAATGTATGCTAGGCCTAGTCTGTGACCCTGTAGCAGGGCTAGTAGAAGTCCCTTGTGTGGTCAGAAATGCCAGTGCTGCTAGTATTGCTTTTAGCTCAGCTCAAATTGCCTTGGCCCAGGTATCAGCGGTGATTCCTGTAGACGAGTGTGTAGAGGCGATGGGAGAGATTGGGGCTTCAATGGAAAGTCGCTATAAGGAAACCGCTCTAGGAGGCTTGGCTGCCACACTGACCGGTCAGCAAATTGCCGAGCGTGTATTGATCCATGATATTGAAATTTTACCAGATGAGGAGCTACCCGATTAGACTCCTGAAAAATGGGATTTCCAAAATTTGATCAATGCTCAGGCTAAATACGGTAGCCCAAAAAACAGCACTCCAGAGCATATGGAGATAGATTTGTCGCTTTTTGGAACCAAAAGAGACCAAGATCAAAGTTCCCCCGATCGGAGTGAAAATAAGTGGCGTCAGAAAGGCAATTCCAATTTCACCGTATTTTTTCCATAAGGTTACGATCTTTCTATTTTTTGGGGTAAAAATTGGTTTTTTCTTTCTGATACGTAATAGGAGTTTCTCTTTAAACTTTTTCCCTAAAAGTGTAAAAATCAAAACGCTGGACATCATTCCTGCCACCGTTACTAAGATGGTGGTCACCACCCCAAATCCAGCAGCGGGTGCTAGTACAGGACCGGCAATGAATTTGAAATAAGAGAGGAAATAGATTCCTAAAAGGCTGATAATTGACTCTTTCATAGAAGGAAAAATATGTATGCCAAATAGGTCAAGAATAGGATACTTCCTTCAAATTTTGAAATCTGCATTTTGGTTTTGATCAATGGGAATAATAAAACAGTAATTCCAATCATCCACCAAAAATCGACTTGGATAAACTCATCAGCTACGCTTATGGGTTCAATTATGGCAGTAATTCCAATGATGGAAAGGATATTCATAATATTGCTTCCCAGGATATTCCCTAAGGCCATATCCGTTTCCTTAGCCAATGCGGCCATGATTGAGGTAATCAATTCCGGAAGGCTTGTACCAATGGCTATGATGGTCACTCCTATCACCCGTTCAGAGACTCCAAAATTTCGTGAGATCATTACTGCATTTTCTACTAGAAGGTCTGATCCAAAATACAAACCTACAATACCTCCGAAAAAGAAAAGGATAGCTTTCCACCAAGGGAAATTTTTGACTTGCTCGATTTCCTCTTCTACCTCTTTGGATTCTTTCACTACTCCTTTTTTTTCCAGCCAAAAGAGGTAAATATTAAAGCTGACAAAGGCAAGGAACATCGCAATTCCCTCCCAGCGGTTTACCATTCCATTCACGCTCACGAGATAAAAAACCCCAGTGACAATCAGGGTAATCAAGTATTCGAATCGAATATGTCTTTTGGTTATTTTAGTTGGGTAGAAAAGGCCGCTCAGTCCTAGAACTAGACCTAGATTGGCAATATTTGATCCCACTACATTTCCGATGGATATATCGCTATTTCCTTTCAAAGCGGCATTGATACTCACCAAAAGTTCAGGTGCTGAAGTTCCAAAGGCTACAATCGTCAGACCAATCAGCCCCGCACTCATTCCTAGCTTGACAGCAATTCCCGAGGCGCCATCTACTAAGAATTTCCCACCAACCAATAGGATGGCGAGTCCTACTATCAATAGCAAATATTCAGTCATGATTTTAAAGCTTTGGGCCGAAAGCCAAGTCTCCGGCATCACCTAGACCAGGAAGGATATATGCTTGCTCATTCAAGCCCTGATCCAGTGCTCCTATCCAAACTTGATGAGGGATAGATAAGTTTTCTTTGATATAGGCTAAGCCTTCAGGTGCAGCTACTACAGCCGCGATGTGGATTTTCCCGGGTTTTCCATTGAGGAATAGATTTTCAATAGATTTGATGAAGGATTTCCCTGTAGCAAGCATTGGATCAACGATTATCAGAGTTTTCCCTTCAAGGTTTGGACTTGCATAATATCCTAGGTGTATTTCAAGATTGACCTTATTCCCTTCTTGTCTGTAGGCTCCGATAAATCCATTTTCTGCATGGTCAAAATAATCCAAAAAACCTTGATAGAAAGGTAAGGAAGCTCTAAGTACTGAGACTAACACCACTTGCTCGTCGAGTTGTAGGACATGGGTGTTCATCAGTGGAGTTTCTATTTCTACAGCTTTATAGTGAAGGTTTTTGGAAAGTTCAAAAGCTAAAATATTACCCAGCCTTCTCAAATTAGTTCGAAACCGCATTGAATCAGTTTGAATATTTCTGTCTCTTAATTCTGAAAGAAATTGAGAGGCGATGGAAGGTGTCTCTGATAAAACAAACATAGAGCGAATTTAAAAGAAAAAACCCAGCTTAGGAGTAAGCTGGGTTTTTGAATCTATGATCTTTTTTAATTCAGGTTAAATGAAACCCTTCGGGCCATCTGTCTGGCATCTTCAGAATTTTTATCGACGCTTGTATCTTCTCCGTAGCCCTTATAGCTGAGTCGGCTACTATCGATTCCTGAGGCGATCAGCAAGTCGTAGACAGCTTTAGCTCTTTTCTCAGAAAGTTTAATATTATAATCTTCTGAGCCTAATTCATCTGCATAGCCCATTATTTCCAGTGAAATCCCTGGATTCTTCTTCAGGAAGTTTGATACAAACTGAGCTGCAGAAACCGAATACTGAAGCGGTTTGGCTGAGTCGAATCCAAAGTAAACGTTTACAAATTGATCATCAATAGCCTTTCGAAGGTAATCGATGGGTTCGCTGATTTCTTCAATCGGACATCCTTGGTTCGCTGATGGACCTGGAAGGAATGGACAATTGTCCTCATGATCTGCTAACCCGTCTCCATCTGAATCCAGCGTAATTCCTGAAGAGTTCACACGTGCATTTGCAGGAGTATTTGGCTCTTTGTCTAAGTAGTCAGGAATCCCGTCTCCATCAGAATCCTTGAGCATATCTTTTATTTCTCCAATTTGAGAGGCAAGTTCCTCTTTCGTAGCGTAACGGTCAGCAGCAATGTACCAATCAGCATGTTCTTCCTTAGAACCTAAGTATACATTCACCCCAAAAGTACCCGTCCACCAGACTCCCGTTGCGTGGACAAATGGGTTTTCAGGAACAATAGGTTGAAATGGAGCATTAAACATGCGGCCGTCAAAAGTATAGGTCTGTCGTCCGTTAACAATCATTGAAATATCCCCTTTGAGGGCAATCCTTGAACTGATACGATATTGAGCGGTCAATCCAGAAATAATATTGTAGTGATAGTCAGGTTCAGAAGGTAAAGCTCCCTCGTCAAAAGTCATTCTTCCAAATCCAGCACCAAGATGCCCTAGGAATCCAAGCTTTGGTGCGAAAGACTCGAAGCTTAGCATTCTGCCAAAGTTGGCTACACCTTGGAGGTCTACCCGAACATAATCAGTATCAAAAGGTAGACTGACTCCCTTAGCTTCCGAAAAACTTCCAAAACCTAAATCCCCTTTTACCCCAAAATACTCATTAAACATATAGCGGGCTCCAAGATTCACATGCCCGATATTTAAGGTGGGTGAAAGATAATTTCTAGATAGTGGGGACATAGACTTATTGAAGCCTGCATCTACCTCAAGTGACCATCGATTGAAGTCTTGTTGGGCAACTGACGCCAAACAAGTACCGACCAACATTAAGATGGTTAGGAAACGTTTTTTCATTTTGAAATGATTGATTGAGTGGGATGATTTTTCAAAAATAAAGATTTTTATTCTTTTGAGTTAAAACAAAAAAACCCACACGTTTCCATGTGGGTTTCTGAAAATATTTTTCTGATTATTTTACTTCGAAAGAAGCTCTTCTCGCCATTTGACGGGCATCAGCAGATGACTTGTCTACGCTAGTATCTTCGCCATATCCTTTGTAAGACAATCTTGAAGCATCTACTCCAGCAGCAACCATTAGGTCATATACTGCTTTTGCTCTGCTTTCAGAAAGCTTCATGTTGTAATCTTCTGGACCTAGCTCATCAGCATATCCTTTGATTTCAACACTTACTCCTGGGTTTCTCTTCAGGAAGTTAGATACATAGTTAGCCGCGCTCACGGAATATCCCAGTGGCTTTGAGCTATCAAAGGCATAGTAAACGTTTACATAACCGTCATTGATTGCTTTCTTCAAGTAATCAACTTCTTCTCTTTCCTCTACAACAGGACATCCGTTGGTAGAAGCTGGACCTGGCTGGAATGGACAGTTGTCCATGTGATCTGGAGTTCCATCACCATCAGAGTCTAGCGTAGTACCCGCAGAATTTACACGAGCGCCTGCTGGAGTGTTAGGCTCTTTGTCCAAATAATCTGGAACACCATCTCCGTCAGAGTCCTTCAGCATATCTTTGATTCCATTGATCTGAGAAGCGAGCTCTTCTTTGGTAGCATATTTGTCAGCAGCAATATACCAGTCAGCATGCTCGTCATTAGATCCAAGGTAGAAATTCAGGCCAAGAGTACCTGTCCACCAAGTACCGTTAGCTCCGTAGAATCCATTGTCGATATCAGGTCTGATAGCTTCAGCACCATCCCAAGTAACAGTTTGACGACCATTAAGGATGGTTGAAATATCACCTACCAGAGCAATATTTTTAGAAAGTTTCAACTGTGGAGTGATTCCGAAGATCAATGTGTAAACATTGTCGTCAAAATCGTTGAAAGTATTCATTTCTGGATTAACAAGACCGATACCCGCTCCACCATGAAGAAGAAGGCCGAAGGATCTTGAGAAAGATTCAAAATTCATGATTCTTCCCACGTTGGCAACACCCTGCATATTCAATCTGAAATACTTCGTATCGAATTCTTGGCTTTGAGAATCAGCACCACGCGCCTCACGCATAGATCCAAATCCGTAGTCAAGCTTAAGACCGAACTTTTCGTTGAACATGTACCGGGCGCCAAATTCGATGTGGCCTAGGTTTAGAGTAGGAGACAAGAAGTTACGATTGAGCGGAGCCATCGGCTTTNNNGTTAAAGCCGCCTCCAACTTCCACCGACCACTTGTCGAATTCCTGTGCATTAGCTCCAATAGCTAAAGCACCTGCCATTAATGTTGAGAGTATTAGTTTTTTCATAACAAAAAATTTTTGTCCAAATTTTAAGTGTTTGATTGATGTGAGTACAAATTTATAAACTTTTAACTTACTGCAAATCTAGATGAATTATTTAATTCCCAATTAAGGAAATAAATATTACAACAGATTTTTTTCAGATATTGATGAAAATGTAACATAATTTATGCCAGAATGAAAATTTTGCATCATCTTTTAAAACAACCAAGTGTTTCTGGAAATGAATCTCAAATTGCGCAATTCCTTTTGAATACCCTTCAACAACGAAAGAATAGCTGGAAAGTTTGCCCGGAAATTTATTCTGGAGAAGATTTCCACGATTGTATTTTATTAAAATTTGGAAATCCTAGAACAGCGCTTTTTGCGCATATGGATACAATAGGGTTTATGACCCGGTATGAAAATCAATTAATTCCAGTAGGTGGGCCAGAAATTGAAGACGGGATGCTCTTGGTTGGAGAGGATGAATTGGGTCCGATAGAGTGTCGATTAAAAATTGAGGATGATTCCCTCTTTCACGATTTTCAACGTCCCATTCAACCGGGCACCTATTTATCTTTTGCGCAAAATATCCGAGAGGATGATCAATTTATTCAAGCAGCGTATCTAGATAATAGGCTTGGGCTTTTTACAGCATTGCAGGTTTGCCAAAATTTAGAACATGGATGGGTCGTATTTAGTACTTATGAAGAGCACGGAGGAGGAAGCATGCCCTTTCTTCTTAAGTTTATCCAAGAAAATCACCCCATTCGGCAGGCTCTGATAGCGGATATTACTTGGGTGACTGAAGGGGTAATCCATCACGAGGGCGTAGCTATTTCCATCCGGGACCGATACATTCCTCGAAGAAAATTCATTGACCGCGTAATTGCTTTAGCTACTAAAAGTAAAATACCTTTTCAGTTGGAGGTGGAGGCCTCAGGAGGAAGTGATGGAAGAGAAATCCAATTTTCTCCTTATCCAATAGATTGGTGCTTCGTAGGAGCGGCGGAAGATAATGTCCATTCCCCGGATGAGAAAGTCTCCCTTGCGGATTTGGACTCAATGATTGAAATGCACCAATATTTAATGAAACACCTTTAATATATGAGTAAGAAAATCCATGATAAATCTTTTGAAATATTTCTGACCAAAGAAGAGATTGAGTCCAGAGTTTCTTCTCTGGGAGCTCAGATAAAAAAAGATTTTGAAAGAAAAGATCCTGTATTGCTTGGAGTATTGAAAGGTTGCTTTGTTTTTATGGCTGATTTATCGAGAGCGATAGACCTTCCAGTAGAGGTGTCTTTTATAAGACTACAGTCCTATAAAGGATTTCTTTCCACTGGCAAACCTCAAATTTCCCTTTCAATAAAGGAAAAACTTGAAGGAAGGGATATTCTTATTGTAGAAGATATAGTTGACACAGGTAACAGTATTTATCACCTCAAAAAAGAGCTGGAAGACCTAAGACCGAACTCTGTTTCAATAGTAGCATTGCTTTACAAACCAGATGCTTTCCGGTTTAATTACCCGATTGATTATGTCGGTTTTGAAATTCCGAATAAATTTGTCGTCGGTTATGGGCTGGATTATGATGACCTAGGTCGAAATCTGCCTGATATTTACCAAGTAATTGATTGAAAATTTAAAGAATAAAGGATGCGTAATATCGTCTTGTTTGGCCCTCCGGGAGCGGGAAAAGGTACTCAAAGTGAAAAAATCATCGAGAAATACGGTCTAACCCACCTGTCTACTGGGGACCTTTTTCGTAAGCATCTTGGCGAAGGGACAGAGCTAGGTAATCTTGCCAAAAAATATATGAATGAGGGAAGATTGGTGCCGGATGAGGTGGTCATCGGAATGGTGGAAGAGAAGATTGCATCTACCCAAGATACTAAAGGGTTCATTTTTGATGGATTTCCTCGGACTACTGCTCAGGCAGAAGCACTTGATGATATGCTAGCCAAACATGGGATGAAAATCGACGGAATGATTGCGCTTGAGGTACCTGAAGATGTTTTAAAAGCTCGAATCAAAGAAAGAGGAAAAACTTCCGGAAGAGTAGACGATCAGGATGATCAGAAAATCCAAACCAGAATAATGGTTTACCTCGATGAGACACTTCCAGTTGCTTCTTACTATCAAAATCAGGACAAACTTACCAATATCAATGGAGTAGGTGCAATTGATAGCATCTTTGGTCAGATCAGTGAAGTGATTGACAGCTATTAAGTTCCTGATATTCCTTACCTTTGTGATTCTAACAAGCTAAGCCATCAGCTTAGCTTTTTTATTTCTATTATGGCAGAGTCCAATTTCATCGATTACGTAAAGTTTTGCTCACGATCAGGGGCTGGTGGGGCGGGCTCCATGCATTTCCGAAGGGAAAAGCACGTGCCCAAAGGAGGGCCTGACGGTGGAGATGGTGGTAGAGGAGGTCATATCATCCTTCGGGGGAATACCCAAATGTGGACACTTCTACATTTGAAATATAAAAAACATGTAATAGCCGAATCCGGGAAGTCGGGAGAAGGTGGACGAAGGACAGGAGCAGACGGAAAAGATGTCATCTTAGAAGTGCCGCTCGGTACAGTAGCCAAAGATGCCGAGACAGGTGAAAAGCGATTTGAAATAACGGAAGATGGGCAAGAGGTAGTCCTGACCAAAGGAGGAAGAGGTGGATTGGGCAATCATCATTTCAAGTCTTCAACCAATCAAGCTCCGCACTACGCCCAACCTGGTGAGGAGGGAATAGAGGAGTGGATTATTTTAGAGCTTAAGCTTTTGGCAGACGTGGGACTTGTTGGCTTTCCCAATGCCGGGAAGTCTACCTTGCTTTCGGCTGTTTCTGCCGCCCAACCTGAAATTGGGGATTATCCTTTCACGACATTGGTCCCAAATCTCGGTGTGGTATCCTATCGTGATGACCGATCCTTTGTAATGGCAGATATTCCTGGAATCATCGAAGGTGCCGCAGATGGCAAAGGATTGGGGATTAGATTTTTAAGGCATATTGAGCGAAATTCCATTTTACTTTTTGTTATTCCTGCCGATGCAAATCAGATCATAAAAGAATACCAGATTCTTTTGGGAGAATTAGAAAAATATAATCCCGAATTGCTGGACAAAAAGCGTCTGCTGGCAATCTCCAAATCTGACTTATTAGATGAGGAATTGATGCAGGAAATGCAGGCTGAAATTCCTGAGGGAATATCTGCAGTTTTCATTTCCTCCGTTACCCAAACCAACCTTGACCGACTCAAAGACATGATTTGGCAGGCCATTCATGCAGAATGATGTGTCAGATTGTCAGAATTGAGGTGATGGCAAGCATATTGATGCTAGAGGGAGATTGAACTTTAGTTTGAATTCAAATGAAAAAAAATAAAGAAGAAGTGAGCGAGCAAGCAAACGAGGAGGTTCTTGATCAAAAAGAACAGATGCAAGACGATAAAGAAGTAGCTCAAGAGGAATCCGTAAAGGAGCCCGAAAGCAACTTGGATCCTTTGGCCAAAATGCAGGGTGAACTTGCAGAGATGAAGGATAAATATCTACGACTTTATTCAGATTTTGAGAATTTTAGAAAGCGAAATGCCAAAGAGCGCCTTGATTTGATCAAGACTGCTTCAGAAGAGGTGCTCCGGGATCTTATTCCTGTGGTGGATGATTTTGAGCGAGCATTCAAAGCCTCTGAAAATGAATCCGATGCAGGAAGGGTGAGAGAAGGCAATCATTTGATTTTTCAAAAATTTGTAAAGGTCTTGGAGTCCAAAGGTTTGAAAGTCATGGAGGATCAAATTGGTCATCCATTCGATGCAGAAACACAGGAAGCCATCACACAGATACCCGCGCCAAGTGAAGAAATGAAAGGAAAAGTGATTGACGTGGTGGAGAAGGGATATACCTTAGGTGACAAGGTAGTTCGATACGCGAAGGTGGTAACAGGAGCATAAAAATCATGGCAAAAAGAGACTATTACGAAATATTGGGGGTCAGCAAATCCGCATCAGCGGATGAGATCAAAAAGGCATATAGAAAATTGGCCATCCAATATCACCCAGATAAAAATCCGGACAATCCTGAAGCTGAAGAAAAATTCAAGGAAGCAGCGGAAGCCTACGAGGTATTGAGCAATCCTGAAAAGCGTCAACGTTACGACCAATTTGGTCACCAAGGACTTGGTGGAAATGGTGGATTCGGCGGTGGCGGAATGAACATGGAAGATATTTTCTCCCAATTTGGAGACATTTTCGGCGGCGGAGGATTTGGTTCTTTCTTCGGCGGCGGTGGCGGTGGTGGCCGACGTACCAAGAAAGGCACCAATCTACGTGTCAAGCTGAAATTGAACCTGCAGGAAATCGCTAATGGTGTAGAAAAGAAAATCAAGGTGAAGCGTCATGTAGTCGCACCTGGAGTTACTTTCAAGTCTTGTTCTACTTGCCAAGGAACAGGTCAGATCAAAAAGGTGGTCAATACCATGTTGGGCCAAATGGTCTCTGCCAGCACTTGTGGAGTTTGCGGAGGCAGTGGTCAGATTATTGATAAAAAACCCGCTGAGGCTGACGCTAGAGGATTGATCGTCAAGGAAGAAGTGATTTCTATCAATATCCCTGGCGGTGTGGCAGAAGGGATGCAGCTCAGCATGTCCACAAAAGGAAATGAAATTCCGGGTGGAATCCCTGGAGATCTGTTGATTGTGATCGAGGAGATTGAGGACAAGGTATTGCAGCGAGATGGCAATAATGTCATCTTTGACCTGTATGTTTCATTTGTAGATGCAGCCTTGGGGGCATCAGTAGAAGTGCCGACTATCGACGGTCGGGTGAAGATTAAGGTAGAGCCAGGTACCCAAAGTGGTAAGATGCTGCGATTGAAAGGAAAAGGGATCAAAGATATCAATGGCTATTCTCGAGGAGATCAATTGATCATGGTCAATGTTTGGACTCCAACCCAACTTACAAAAGAGGAGCGGCAGACCTTGGAAGCCTTGCGAGAGTCTCCCAACTTCAAGCCGGCCCCTGGTAATTCGGAAAAGTCATTTTTCGATAAGATGAAAGAGTTTTTCTAAAATTTAAGAAGCCAGATGCAATTCTGGCTTTTTTTATATTTTTAAAAAACCTTTTCAAAGTTCAGCTCGTAACCTATCGGTATGCTTCAAAAATTCTGTCTGCTTCTTATTGGAATCATCAGTGGGATAGGCGTAAGCAAGGCACAATTGGTCAAGGAGTTTAGGACTCCCGAGAAAGAAGGCTTTGAAATGGTGCAGCTTGATTTTTCTTCATACAAAAGCACCACTCACCTAAAGCGATCCCGATCCAGCGAACCTGTGCAAATTCACGGGCATTTGGATAATGTGAATATTCTACCGGTTTTTGATCATTGGATTGCTGATCGGATCTTGCACGCGGAACTCAGTCACAAAAATATCCAATCCGATAATCTCGGGCGAAGCCTCACTTCTAAGATTTTTTCTACTTCAAAGGATGATTTTGGACATTCTTGGGATATAGGACTAGGATCTAATTACCTGTATCATCTGAATTTTAACCTAGGTGTCGGTATGGCAGAAATTGATTTGGCAAATCTACCGGTCAGTCAACTCAAGGTGCAAAGTGCCAGTGCAGACGTGCTGATTCATTACAGTGACCGAGAGCCCAATCGTATTTTGATGGATACCCTTTTGGTAACTTTAAATATGGGTACAGTCGATATCCGTGACGCCAACTTTTCGAATGCGGATAAAATGATTTTTGAAGTGAATTATGGTAAAATAAACCTAAATTTCAGTGATGGGATGGCTGCCAAATGCCAAGTGATTGCTGCTGTAGGTGCCGGTTCGCTATACCTCAAGATTCCTTCGGAAAATTATCCAGTCAGGATCAAAATGAAAACAACGGCTATGTGCCGGACCTCCCTGCCAAAATACCTCCGACAAATAGATAGTGAAACCTACGTGACCAGAGGCTTTTCGGTTGATGATCCAAAGTTGATGGATCTGACCATAGACGTTGGGGTAGGTTCGCTCAAAGTCGAATAAAACCACCATGCTTGAAATAAAACAACTAAATAAAACCTACGGGAAAAACCGCGCCCTGACAGACGTGGATTTGCACGTTCCCAAAGGGGTGATTTTTGGATTACTTGGTCCAAATGGAGCCGGTAAGTCAACCCTGATCCGGATCATCAACCAAATCATCGATGCCGACTCAGGTGAGATCCAAATCAATGGTAAAAAACTCGCTCCGGATCATATTTCTCAAATAGGCTATCTCCCAGAAGAGCGTGGTCTTTACAAGAAAATGAAGGTTTGGGATCAGATGCTGTATTTTGCTCAACTGAAAGGTATGAGCAAAGCAGAGTCCAAATCAAGAATCAATGCTTGGCTTGGTAAAATGGACATGCTCAGCTGGAGAGAAAAAAAGGTCGAGGACCTATCCAAAGGGATGGCTCAGAAGGTTCAGTTCATTTCTACGATTCTTCATGAACCGGCATTATTGATCTTGGATGAGCCGTTTTCTGGGTTTGATCCAGTCAATGCGGAGATTATCAAGGATGAGATTTTGGAGCTGAAGGAAAAGGGAACCACAGTCATCCTCAGTACGCACCGAATGGAGTCCGTAGAGCTGCTTTGTGATCAGGTGGCGATGATCAACAAATCCTGTAAAATCCTCGACGGAAGTATCCGAGAGGTAAAGTCAAGTTATCGCCCAAATATTTTTCATGTCACTTTGGAAGATCTCCAGGCTCCTCTACCTTCCGCTTGGAAAGCTGTAGAAGATGGAGGGCTTTGGCATTTCTCACTTGCCTTGGATGGCAAAACCCCAAATGAATTGCTAGCAGAACTCATGCAGATGGGGCAAGTGGCTAGATTTCAAGAAAAGATTCCTAGTATGGAAGATATTTTTATCCACCAAGTAAAGAATAGGGATTATGAAATCGAGCATGTTTAAAACGACACACACTGGTATGTCCCGATGGATAGGAGAACTAGGCGAGATTCCATATGACCTTTAAGAAAAAATTATAATCATATGAATAAAATTTGGTTAGTTATTCAGCGCGAGTACCTATCTCGAGTGAAGAAAAAATCCTTTTTGCTAGCGACCTTATTGACTCCCCTGATTTTTCCAGCCATTATGGGGATTTTCATTTGGATAGCGGTAAATGAGAAAGAAAATCAATCTCTTCGGATCATCGAAGTGGTAGATGAAAACAATCTCTTTTTCATGGAAAGTTCCGATCAATACGCTTTTTCTTTTTCAGACAGAAGTGTGGAGGAAGCAAAGGAGCTAGTTCAAATAGGAGACCGCTATGGATTTTTATTGATCCCAAAGATTGACTTGGAAGATCCTCAGGGTATCACCTACTATGGGGAAGAAAATCCAAATATGAATTTGATTTCCTATTTGGAGAGCAGTCTTCGAAAAAAAATTGAAGATCAGCGCCTCTATGACTCTGGGATAGACCCCCAAATCCTTTCAGAAATCCGTACTTCCGTCGATGTGACAGCAATTACTCTCGATGAAGAAGGAGGCGAGCGGGTTTCCGATGCCACCGTCAACTATGCTATCGGGTTTCTTGCTGGTATTTTGATCTACATGTTCATTTTCATCTACGGCAATCAAATCATGCAAGGGGTGATCGAGGAAAAGTCCAGTCGAATCGTGGAAATCCTCGTCTCTTCGCTGAAGCCTTTTCAGTTGATGATGGGTAAAATCGTCGGAATTGCAGGAGTAGGACTTACCCAACTGCTGATATGGATTGTCTTAATTGGAACACTGACTACCGTAGTGACAGGGTTTTTGGGAATGCAGATGCCCCAGCAGCAAGCCATGGAAATGGCTCAGGCAGACATGGGTGAAGCCGTACCAAATGGAGAACTGGGTGAAATATTAGCGGTAATTCAAGGAATTGATTTCGTCACCCTGGTAGGCGCTTTCGTATTCTATTTTCTGGGAGGCTATTTACTTTATGGTGCCTTGTTCGCTGGGATAGGTTCTGCAGTGGATGCACCCTCAGATGCCCAGCAATTTATGCTGCCGGTGACTATTCCATTGATCGTAGCTTACATGGGATTGTTTGTGTTTGTGCTTCAAGATCCTAATAGTACGACCTCTTTTTGGCTGTCTATTGTGCCACTTACCTCTCCAATCGCTATGATGGGTAGGATCAGCTACGGGGTTCCTTTCTGGGAGCTTTTTCTTTCCATGGGATTATTGATCTTGGGCTTTTTGGCCACTACTTGGTTGGCAGGAAAAATCTATCGGATCGGGATTCTGATGCATGGCACCAAGCCTAGCTACAAAACCCTTTGGAAATGGATCAAGACCAGTAATTGAGAATAGAGACAAGAGCCAAGAATCTATAGCAAAGAATTTTGGACCTTTCCTTAGGGTTGGGTTTTATTCCTTCAAAAAAATCCTGACCATCAGTGGTCAGGATTTTTGATGATTGTCTTTTGATGACTATCTAAGGTACGCTGAGAGCATCCAAACTATCTTTTCTTTGGCTGTGATGTAATCACTCATCAAGGTGACTGTACCTTCATCTGCTTGTTTTGCAGCAGCTTCAAGTGTTTCTCGTTCGATTTCTAAGAGTGTATTGATATTATCTCTCGTGATTTCTACCATTTGCTTGGAATCTGATACATTCAAAGCCTCTTTGATGGAGGAGTTTTCTATGTATTCGCCATACGAAGATAATGGTCTAGCGCCCAATGTGAGAATTCGCTCGGCTACTTCATCTACGCTGACATTTGCGGTGGTGTACAATTCCTCGAATTTCGCATGAAGTTCGAAGAAATTGGGTCCGCTAATGTTCCAATGGAAGTTTCTCAAGTTTTGATAGTAGATCTGATAGTTGGCTAGTAAGGTGTTGAGCTTATCCACCAAAATCGCGGTATCTTTTACCTCTAATCCTATGTCGTTCGTTTTCATATTGTCTGTTTGTTTTTGTCTTTCATTTAATACTTTAAATTTACTAAAAATTACCCTCTGATACCAACTGATAATTTCTATAGCTATCATATAATTTCTATCGAAATTGAGAGTTAATAGCTAAAATATATCAGCGAAAATTACCCGATGAAAAACCGATTTCAGGATCTTACCTCCATTGATTTTTACCAAAACCGACGACAGGTGAAGTGGCTGGTAGTCGCCCTGTCTATTTTGATAGGAGCGGGATCCATCTGGTATACCAATCGTTTGGTGGAGGAGCTGAAAGCTCGAGAGCGAAGGCAAATCGAATTGCTATCCAGTGCTTTGGAGTATGCAGCAAGCAACGCGGATAACCTTTCCTTTATTAATCAGGAGATCATTCAGCAGAATTATTCCATTCCCATCATCATGGTTGATGCAAGTGGAGCGCCATTGGAGTTTCGAAATATTCCCTTTCGAAAAAATGCTTCCGGCCAAGACTCGACTAAGATCCTTGCCGAAGAGTTGGAAGAGATGAAAGCAGAATACGAACCCATTTTGCTGCGAGAAGCAGATATTCAGATCTTTTATCGCAACTCAGAGCTGCTCACCAATCTTCGCTACTATCCCTATGTGCAGCTGGCCGTAATCTTGATTTTTGGAGTTTTGGCTTATGCACTATTCAATCAAAGCAAAATCGCGGAGCAAAACCGGGTTTGGGCAGGTTTGACCAAAGAAACTGCCCATCAACTGGGAACTCCCATTGCCTCACTCATGGCCTGGATTGACTACCTGCGCAATTCGCCTGTCTGGGAAGAAAATAAGGAAATCATCACAGAAATGGACAAAGATGTGGTGAAGCTTCGAATGGTGACAGAGCGCTTCAGTAGCATCGGCAGTAAGCCAGTCATCCAATCCGAAAACCTCTATCAAGCAATCGAGGAGACGATCAGCTATCTCCGACCTAGGATTTCCACGAAAGTGGATCTCATCATCAATGCAGACTCGCAAAATCTCGATGCCATGATGAATAAGCCACTCTTCGAATGGGTCATCGAAAATATCTGCAAAAATGCCGTAGATGCCATGAAAGGAAAGGGGCGGATTGAGATCGATATCCTACAGGATAGTGACAAATTCGTGATCGTGGATATTACCGATACGGGTAAGGGGATCGAAAAGCGCAATTTCAAAAAAGTCTTCAACCCAGGATTCTCCACAAGACAGCGTGGTTGGGGGCTGGGTTTGACCCTGGCAAAGCGCATCATCGAAGGCTATCATGGTGGAAGAATTTTTGTCAAAACTTCCGAAATCGGAAATGGTACCACTTTTCGCATCATCTTGCATAGCACCATTGAGGGAGCAGAGCAGTTTGTGACAGAAGGGATTTTGGAATACTAGCGGAAATGCGAGCTTGGAAATGCTAGAGATGAAATTTTAGTACCAAAGCTTTTAATTCTTCAATAGAGTATTCCGGATTTTTAAAGCTTATACACCTTCCTACTTTCCCACTTTTAAACCTTCCAACTGTTTTTTCCCTACCTTTGCCCCCTGAAATTTACAATCCATGAGTTTGAAAGACGAAATCAAAAAGCGCCGAACCTTTGCCATCATTGCTCACCCGGATGCTGGGAAGACTACTTTGACGGAAAAACTCCTCCTCTTTGGTGGTGCAATCAATACGGCGGGCGCCGTCAAATCCAACAAAATCGACACGGCTACCAAGTCTGACTGGATGGAAATCGAGAAGCAGCGGGGAATCTCCGTGGCGACTTCGGTCATGGGCTTCGAATACAAAGATATCAAAATCAATCTACTCGATACGCCGGGTCACCAGGACTTTGCGGAGGATACCTATCGGACCTTG
Source organism: Algoriphagus marincola HL-49 (assembly GCA_001314815.1). Taxonomy (GTDB): domain Bacteria; phylum Bacteroidota; class Bacteroidia; order Cytophagales; family Cyclobacteriaceae; genus Algoriphagus; species Algoriphagus marincola_A. The sequence continues at coordinate 6,334 of LJXT01000041.1, read as the reverse complement.
ACTGCCGTGGACTCTGTGATCATGGTCATCGATTGTGTGAAAGGGGTAGAGATTCAGACTGAAAAACTCATGGAGGTCTGCCGCATGCGGAATACGCCGGTGATCTGCTTTATCAATAAGCTGGATCGCGAAGGGCGAGATCCTTATGACTTGCTCGATGAGGTGGAGGAAAAACTCAATATCAAGGTTAGACCGCTTTCCTGGCCAATCGGAATGGGTAAAAGCTTTAAGGGTGTTTATAATTTGTATGAAAAAAAGCTTAATCTTTTCACACCTTCTCAGCGCAAACTGAGTGATGACCGACAGGTTTTTGAGAATTTGGAAGATGGGTCCTTGGATCGCTTGATCGGGAATAGCCTCGCAGATCAGCTTCGCGAAGATGTTGAACTGATTGAGGGTGTCTATCCGGATTTTGATCCAAAGGAGTACTTGGAAGGAAAGGTTGCGCCGGTATTTTTCGGATCAGCGGTCAACAACTTCGGGGTGAATGAAATGCTGGACACCTTTATCAAAATCGCTCCTGCACCTAAAAGCCGTCAAACCGATGTTCGCGAAGTGACTCCAGATGAATCCAAGTTTTCTGGCTTTGTCTTTAAGATTCATGCAAATATGGATCCCAATCACCGAAACCGGATCGCTTTCTTACGGATTTGCTCAGGAAAATTTGAGCGTAATAAACCTTACAACCACGTCAGAGGTCCAAAGCCATTACGATTTTCCAACGTGACCCAGTTTATGGCTCAGGACAAGGAAATTATTGATGAAGCTTTTCCAGGAGATATTGTCGGATTATATGACACTGGTAATTTGAAGATTGGGGATACGATCACGGATGGAGAGGATTTGACTTTTACAGGTATTCCTAGCTTTTCTCCTGAGATCTTCCGGGAAGTAGTCAATAAAGACGCGATGAAGACCAAGCAATTGGAAAAAGGCCTGAAGCAATTGATGGAAGAAGGGGTGGCGCAGCTGTTTACCTTCGATATGGGGTCGCGAAAGGTGATCGGCACGGTGGGGCAGCTTCAGTTTGAGGTGATTCAGTTTCGCTTAAAAAATGAATACAATGCCACAGTCGAATTTCACCCGATGAACCTGTACAAAGCCTGCTGGATCAGCAGCAAGGATAAAAAGCAATTGGACGAATTTGTTCGCTCCAAAAACCGTCACATCGCCCATGATAAGGATGGAAAGCTGGTCTTTATGGCTGAGTCCAAAGCTTGGCTACAAATGGTGCAGGACAATTATCCCGAGATCGAGTTTCACTTTACCTCGGAGTTTTAATCACCTACCCTCCAAGGTTTTCAATCCCTTGGAGGTTTATTTTTTTCTTTTTGATCTGGCTTCTTTTCGATTATAATCAGAGCTGGAAATACTGCTTTCAGAAAAGCAGCATAGCGGTAAACTGGAAAAATCCGGAATCAGATTCCGAATTTTTCCATATTTTTAACCATGATTTATCGAAAAGCGTCAGAAAAGCTACTGGAACTGGCTACTTATTTTAAGGTGGTTGCAGTCGTCGGGCCCCGTCAATCCGGTAAGACTACACTTGTTCGTTCAATTTTCCCTCACAAGCCTTATATCTCATTAGAAGATCCTGATCGGAGAAGGTATGCATTAGAAGATCCTCGTGGTTTTTTGGGAGATTTTCCAGAGGGTGCTATTCTTGATGAAGTACAACGAACTCCTGAATTATTCTCCTACCTCCAAGGGATAGTTGATGAAAAGCCCACTACGGGTCAATTTATCTTGACCGGTTCTAATAACTTTCTTCTCCAACAATCGATCACCCAGAGTTTGGCAGGAAGGGTGGGGTATTTGCAGTTACTCCCATTTCAATTAGCAGAAATTTATTCAAAGGAACATGAGGTGCCGGATGAGGACTCTCTAATGTTAAAAGGTGGATTTCCACCGATTTATCAGCCCGGAATTCCCACTCACCTTTGGTATCCCAATTATTTACGAACCTACATTGAACGAGATGTTCGTCAAGTGAAGAATATTTCAGATTTGATCGTTTTCGAAAGATTCATTCGACTGCTGGCCGGGCGAGTGGGCCAAGAGTTAAATCTATCATCCTTAGGGAATGAGGTCGGTGTAGATAGCAAAACCATCCAATCATGGGTTGGAATTCTAGAGAGTAGTTTTTTGATTTATTTGTTGCGTCCCCATTTTCAAAATTTCAATAAAATTATCGTCAAACGTCCCAAGCTCTATTTTCTGGATACTGGCTTGGTGAGCTTTTTACTGGGGATTGAGCGTAAAGAACAATTAAAAACGCACCCCTTGAGAGGCGCACTTTTTGAAAATTTAATCGTGACCGAATTAATCAAGCAGCGAACGCATCAAGCGCAAGAAATCAATTTGTTTTTCTGGAGGGATAAGACTGGGCATGAGATTGATGTGCTGATCGATGAAGGTGTGGACTTGATTCCCGTCGAAATCAAATCTGGAAAAACCATCACTTCCGATTACTTTAAGAACTTGAAATACTGGATGAAACTCAGTGTACAAAAAAAAGGGTTGATTTTATATTGTGGAGATCAATCTCAATCCCGAAGTGATGGTATAAAGGCAATAAACTGGAAAGTATATTTCTTCCGTGACTAGGAATTTCGTCTTTATGGCCGAATCCAAAGCCAGGCTTCAGATGGTGCAGGACAATTATCCCGAGATCGAGTTTCACTTTACCTCGAAGTTTTAGTTTTCACAACCCTCCAGGTTTTCAAAACCTGGAGGGATTTCTCTTTGATGATTGTTATCCTACTTTTTTATCGAATGCTATCAGAGCTGGAAATGGTGCTTTCGGAAAAGCAGCATAGCGATAAACCGGATTCAGTTAAGCCTGTAGGTCAAAATATTGGCTTTCCCATCATCGAAATAGGCGATTAAGGTTTGATTGTCTTCAGTTACAGTGATGGATTCTACTTCCATATCTAGATTTAATTGTTCGATTTTATTGCCTTCCCAATCCAAGACATGGATTATTGAACTTGAATAAGGGTTTTCGGAAAATTTTTTTCCGGAAAACAAAAGATAAATGTTAGTGTCTGTTACACTACTACTTATATATCCAAATCGGTTGTCTTCTTTGACGGCTGTAGTCAAAACATTAGGATCATCAGAGTCCATAGTTGAAGGGGCCCAGCCTTCTGATCGTTTTATGATAGACAATCTTTTGGAATCAATAATGTCAAAAAAAGGAGAGAAAATGCTTGTCACAAGAATTCTAGTTCCATCCGGTTTTAAGTGAAGATCACCCTGCTGATTCATAGCAATTTTTGGATTTACGTCTAGCTTTTGCTCTACAAAAGGATATGGGACATCTAAGATGCTGGTCTTTTTACTGTTGAGATTATAGGTCGCATATTTATTTTTAAATATCCCTATTCCAAAGAAGGTAGAATCATTTACGGCAAGAGCCTTTTGGAAATTAAAATCCAAGGGGCTGGTGGGCGAAGATGAGCATTCGAATGTATTTGGATCGATAGTTTGATAAGTCCACCTTTTTCTGTTGAAGAGTCCTAACTCTTTGTCTTTAATGTCAAGTTGGATTGAAGTTGGAAATTCAAATTCACAAGGCCCCTCCCCGATTTTACCGAAGGAGGTGATTTTTTTTCCATTATTAATGTCAAATACCTGAAAAAGAAAATCTGTGTCTTTACTAGAGACTATCAGTCTCTCACCAAGAGAAATCAACTCGAAAGCTTGGAAAATTTGATCTGAGATTTTGGCTCCGTTCTCCGGATAGAGTTCTTGCTTTGGGGAATTCTAAGATATTTTGATCACTGTCCTTTTTGGCTTGGCAGGAAAATAGAATTAAAATAACAATGAAGTATTTCATGATCGGTATTGAAATGGTAAAATGGCAGGATATTAATCCTGCCAAATAATTAAATTAACAAGGATTCGCTTTTCCGTAGAAAATATGAACTGTGGTCACAGTTTCGCCTTCCTCATTCTCTTCTTCTGTTATCACCCGCTGGCATTCTGAAGATCCCGCTGTACATCTTACACAGCCTCCGCCTTCCATTGTTTGCGAATTTGAAGGGGAAATAAATCCCCGAAAGGAGAGCGTAAATAATCCGGCACTTACTGAAAGAAATTTTAACTTTTTTATGATTTTTAAAGTTTAAGTTTGAAAATTGATTTTGTTTTGGGAATGCCTAGAATTTCCCGAATTCGATCCTTTGGCCAAAAAGATTTCTACCAAAGTAATAGGTCCGAAAAAAAAACCAACTTATTGAATAAAATATATTAAAAAATTAATCACAAACCGAAAAACACATCACAAAATTCAAATTTCCGCGCATCAAACAGGCCCTTATCACTCAATTTCAAATCCGGAATCACCAGTAAGACCATAAAAATCAGGGTCATAAAGGGCTAAGGGGCAATTTTATTTCATGAATTTAATTAGATCACCATTCTTTCTTAATACAAAAAATTCTTTCCAAGTCCCTAATTTCAAAATATCCTCTTTAATGGTAAGTCGTAAATCCTACAAAATGCTTCTGGAAAAAGAAGACTACTTATCTTTAATTTTGTCGTTTGGGAGTAGGATATCAAAGGCAAGTACGTCTTCATTTTCTGAGTAAAGATCCTTTCTAAAAATAGCTAATCCATCCATCGTTAGGAATATGGATGATGGATCATATTTATCAGTAGGTAATTTGGTTTCCCCTAACTTTTCAAAATTTTCGTTGAAAATAATTATTGAAAATGAAAACCCTCTATCACCTGAAATAACAGTTTCAATTGAAGGTCTGATCAGAGCAACTCTATAAAATAACTTCCTCCGTTCGTCATAGATAATTCCACGATATTCAGAGCTTGAGAAAGCATGATTAGTCTCATTTTCATCTCTTTCATTGGGATTTCTTGTCAAAAAAAATGAAGGATCATTTTTATAAGGAGGAATTTCTTCGAAAAATTCCGAACCAATGAAGTATTGCTTAACTAAACCGCTTTCTAGATTAAAAACGTGGACATTATGATCAACTGGATAGCTAATAATCACTTCTTTCTTACTTGTATTTAATGAGATACTAGGATCATATTTGAAATAAGCCCCCCAAAAAGCCTTTGAATAAATCTCAGGGAATGTAGTTATATAATCTATTTCACCATCATTCAAATCCAACTGCAATACACTAGGATATCCCGTAAAATCTTCTTCATAATTCTGAATTCCGCAGGATAAAAGAAGGCTATTATTCCAAAAATGAATCGGACTCATCGTAGAACTATTTGGAACTGGAAAATTTGATGTTCCTGAATAATCTGTGACCTTATACCTCTTGAGGACTTTCCCTTCGCGATTTAATAGATAGAGAGGACTAGTTTGTCTATTGTATAGGAAAATTGAATCATTGCTATGGAAATAATGTGCTGAGATATATCCTATATTACCTACGCCATTTGGGCCTTCAATTTCAAGGGGGATTTTCCCCAATAATTCACCGGAATTACTGCTAAAGCTTAGTACTGTTTGATTATCTGAATCCAAATAGCTAATAATTTCTTCACCATCAATTATTGAAGATGAGATTGAATTAGTCATATACCGCATTGAAGGTTCGAGCTTAAGATTCAATTGCTTTACGACATCAAATTCAAGTTTTTTAGTATAAATTCGGGCGTTTTTTTCTTGATAATAGGTTGCATTTTCTCCTTTTTGATCGCAAGAAACCAGAATAATTAAAAATAGATAGATCAGTCTTTTCATTGATTAATTTTAATTTACACAAACCCCTCAGCTTTAGATGAGGGGTTTGTTAGTTTTCTAAATTAACCACCCATACTTGGTGGAGGATCCTTTTTTTCTGCTGCTAGGGTTCCATTGCAAGGAGTTCCAGTCCCATTGTCAAGAAGCACATGTCACCATCGTTATACGGTGAAACCCGACATTTACCCATATTTTGAGAAGCTTGCGAGGAAGTAGTGCAAACTCTCCTAATTTCACCTGCATGAGCTACCGAGTAACCAAATGCAAGTAAAGCTATTAATGAAAACAGTTTTCTAATCATTTTTAAAGTTTAAGTTTGAAAAATTGATTTTGTTTTGGGAATGCCTAGAATTTCCCGAATTCGATCCTTTGACCAAAAAGATTTCTACCAAAGTAATAGATCCGAAAAAAAACCAACTAATTGGATAAAATATTTTAAAAAATTAATTACAAATCATAAAACAGATCACAAAATTCAAATTTTCGCCCATCAAACAGGCCCTTATCACTCAGTTTCAAATCCGGAATCACCAGTAAAGCCATAAAGCTTAGTGTCATAAAGGGGGAATTCAGCGTGGAACCCATTTCTTTGGCCATCCGGTCGATTTG
>LJXT01000092.1 GCA_001314815.1 Algoriphagus marincola HL-49 | reverse complement strand
AAGGAAGTGGCTGTAGCACCTTTACAGACGCCCACACCGATTTTCTCCATCAATGCCTTGAATTTCTCGCGGTTTTCGGCAGTATCGATTGCGTCGATATCCACCCCGATCATTTTTACTCCGTGATGCTTCCAGATTCCGGCCTTATCACAGTCGATCGCTAGATTTAATGCAGTTTGACCACCCATGGTCGGCAGTACAGCATCGATATCCGGGTGGTCAGTGAGTATTTTTCGAATGGATTTTTTCTCCAGAGGTAGCAGGTAAACATTATCTGCGGTAACTGGGTCTGTCATGATCGTAGCCGGATTGGAGTTGATCAGAGTGACGGTGATACCCTCTTCCCGCAGTGATCTTGCAGCCTGCGAACCGGAATAATCAAATTCGCAAGCCTGACCAATGACGATAGGGCCAGAACCGATGATAAGAATGTGCTTGATGCTACTGTCTTTAGGCATTTGAAAGGTGGGTTGAGAAGAAAATTTTACTTAAGTCCAAATTGGGTCAAAATTAGAAAAATATCCGATAGGGACATGGAGAAAAGTGGAAGAATCCTGAATAGAAATAAAAAAAGGCTAATTTGATTACTTCAAAATTGCTTCAAAGCCTAGCTGTAAATTTCAAGACTTTCACCCAAAAACCCGCCCCAAAAGTAAAGCCTTATGAAGGTACTTATAATCGAGGACAATGAAGATCTGACCCTAAATATGGTCAACTACCTTGAGCAGGAGAATATCCGCTGCGAAACAGCCAAGAACCTTTTCGAGGCGCAGGACAAGCTTTTGGCATTCCAATATGATTGCATCCTGCTGGACTTGATGCTTCCTGACGGCAATGGACTGGATATCCTAAGTTTCGTCAAATCCAATCAAATCACTGCAAACGTTCTGATCGTTTCTGCCAAAAATGCACTTGATGATAGGCTGAGGGGTTTGGATTTAGGTGCGGATGATTACTTGCCAAAACCATTTCATCTTTCGGAATTACTTGCCAGGCTTCGAGCCATTTACCGGAGAAGCAAATTGGACGGTTCGGATCAAATCATTTTCAATGAAATCAATCTAGACACCAAACTGCTTGAAGCAAAAGTGAATCAAAGCGTACTTGACCTTACCAAAAAAGAGTACGACCTACTCCTCTTTTTCCTAACCAATAAAAATCGTGTCATTGGAAAGGAAGCCATCGCACAACACCTCTGGGGAGATTACACTGATGACTTGGCCAACTTCGATTTTGTCTACCAACATGTAAAAAATCTAAGAAAGAAGATCGAAAAGGCAGATGGAAAAGACTACATCAATACAGTCTATGGAATAGGCTACAAATTTGACGGGAACGCAACATGAGACTACTGAACCTTCTCACCGCCTGGTATATCTTGATCACAATGGTCGGTCTGCTGATCGGTGGCTTTTTGATTTATAAAAAACTTGAGAAAGAAATAGACTTCGAACTCGGACGCGAACTAGACCGTCAGATTGATGCCTATGCCCAGAGAGTGAAGGCAGGAGTACCACCAGATCGACTCAATTATGATAAGCTCGAAATAAAAGAAATCCCTTTCAACCTACCCATCGAAGAACTCTCGCTTCGAGATACAGTCGCTTATCATGACCCGATGAATCGCCATGAGAAACAACTCAAGGCTAGTAAATCTTTCAAAACTGAGGACAAACATTACCGAATATCTTATTACAATTTGGTAATCGAAAGCGAAGATATCACCGAGACAGTAGTCATCACCATGGTGTCGATTTTCTTGATCCAATTGGTGATCCTTGGCTTTTTTATCAGGATCGGTTCAAAAAGAATTCTGAGACCCTTTCATAGAACCCTGTCCAAAATACGTGGCTTTAATTTTCAGCAAAATAAACCCTTAGAATTCGATCAGTACGCAATCTCTGAGTTTAACAAACTGAATAGTTTTCTCTCTCGAATGTCCCTGAAGCTCCTAAAAGATTATCGTCAAATGAAGGAGTTTTCTGAGAATCTTTCGCATGAGATCCAAACCCCTTCGGCGATCATCCGCGGTAAACTCGAGCATATGATGAATGAGGATATCAGCGAAAATCAAGCTGCGATGATTCAGTCAATCTATCAAAGCAATGAAAAGATCAACAAAATCGTACGATCTCTATCCATGCTTGCCAAGTTGGAGAATGAAGAATTTGAAGCACCGGAGACGATCAATTTGAGTCCAGTTCTTTTGAAAGTAATTGAAAGTATGGAGGAATTGATCGAAATGAAAGATCTAAATCTCAAAACCCAAATCAAAGAGGAGGCTTTTGTGAAAATTCATCCATTTGTAGCCGAAGTCTTACTTCAGAATCTGATTAACAATGCCATCAAGCACAATCAACCGGGAGGAAAAATTCAGATTGAACTCAATGACTACTCCATACGCATAGAAAATACCGGAAAACTCCCTGACTTTGATCCAGAAATCTTTTTTGAGCGCTTTAAAAGAGCCGAAAACCGCTCGGATTCAATTGGTTTGGGTTTGGCTATCGTCAAACAAATCTGTAAAACCTACGGCTTTAGACCTACCTACCGAATTGAAAACAATTTGCACGTAATTTCTATTTTGTTTAAGTAATCGCTTCAAATTCTCTACAAAATCATATTGTACTCTTGTAGCGAAGACTTAAACCAAACCAACAATGTACGCCACAATAAAATCTTTTTATCTCAGTATTTTTCTGGGGCTTTTTATATCAATCCCAATTTTTGGGCAAGAAAACACCCTCTCGGGGACTCTAATCGATGATCAAAGTGGCGAACCACTCGGATTTGTTCAGGTTGCTTTGTTCCAATCGATAGAGGACACGAGCCCGACAGTATTCTCAGACACTGACGAAAATGGAGAATTTTCTCTCCGCGCTCCAAAAGGAAAGTACACCTTCAAAGCTTTTTTCTTAGGCTTTGAAGATTTGATCGTCTCTGATATCGATCTAAGTGATTCTAAAGACTTGGGAGAACTATCCATGAAAAGTGAAGGACAAGCCTTGGAGGAGGTCGTCGTCCAAACAACCAAAATGCCTGTTCGATCCACTATGGAAGGCATCACCGTTACTCCAGACAATAACTTGGCAAATACTGGTGGTACGCTTTTGGACATCCTAAGAAACACACCTTCTATCACAGTATCAGAGGATGGAAGCATATCGCTGAGAGGTAGTTCGGGCACCAATATCCTAATCAATGGTAGAAACTCATCCCTTACACAAAATTTGGATCAACTTCCGGCATCTGCAATCGAGGAGATTAAGATCATCAATAATCCGAATGCACGCTTTGATGCTGAAGCTGAGGGCGGTGTGATCGATATTGTGTTGAAGAAAGGGCAAGACTTCGGTACTCACGGAAATGTAGAAGGTACTTACGGTACTCGGGGTAGAAGTAACATTGGCGGAAGCCTGAATCACAGAGGAAAGCGCTTCAATGTGTTTGGAGGATATAATTATCGAGATTGGCGAAATGTAGGAGATCGGTCTAGCACGCGCGAAATATTCGAAACTAACGAAACGCTCGAACAAAACACACGAAATTCTTCCAGAAGAACAGGACATAATCTAAACGCAGGAGCTGACTATTATTTTGGAAATAATGTGATTAGCTATGAAGGTGTTTATCAATATGGAATGGATTATCAGACCAATACCCTTTTTGCAGAGTTGGAAAGATTGGAAAACGGCGAATTGTTTGAGTTTGATTATGTCAGAAGAAACAATGAAAACGAATCAGATGAAGGGATAGACAATGCCTTGATTTTTGAGCATTCATTTGCAGATAAAGGCCATACGCTTCGAGCGACTGCCAGTCATTCCTATACAAATCAATACAAAACGCAGAACATTGACATTTTCCGAAATACGCTTAATCCCGACCCTTCCAATTTGAATGGACAGGAGCGGGCGGTGACAGATGAAGTGCGAAATATTTCCATTTTTCAGGTGGACTACATAAAACCACTGGACGAGAAACGAAAAATCGAGGCAGGTCTGAAATCCAACATCCGGGAATTTGACAATGACTATCGATATGAGCGCCTTGATGAGCAGAGCCAAGAATTTGTGGAAGATCCTGCCATCAGCAACCGATTTATTTATAATGATCAGATTCACGCAGGGTATTTCATCTATGCCAATGCGGGAAAAAAATTCGAATACTCATTAGGAATGAGAGGTGAAGCGACGATCGTCGACACTTATTTGGCCAATACAGATGAAGAAAATCAGCAACGATACTTCAATCTTTTTCCAAGTGTGCAGTCCATGTACAACCTGAATGAGAATCACTCCATAAAATTCACCTACAGCAGAAGAATAGACAGACCAACAGCCTGGAGGCTGAATCCCTTTCCAGACATTACCGATTCCCTGAACGTAAGAAGAGGTAATCCTAATTTGCAGCCGGAGATGATCGACTCTTTCGAGCTGGGGCATTTGGCCAATTTTGATAAGTCAAGTTTTGCTACGAATATCTTCTACCGCTATACCGACGGGCAACTGGACTATGTCACTATAATTGAAGACGGAATTTCCTATTCTCAGCCGGACAACTTGCTTTCCTCCACTTCTTATGGGGTCGAATTTGTCGGAGTAGGAGAAATCAACGAATGGTATTCTATAAACGGCGGCGTAACCATCTTCCAGATTTCAGTGGATGGTTCGAATATTGGTGAAGAATTTACCAACTCCGGATTTTCTTGGAACACGAAGCTTACCCAAGACTTCAAACTCCCTTACGGCATCAACTTCCAGCTGGTAGCCAATTACGAATCAGCCGAGATCGAGGCACAGGGTAGAGATCTCTCACAGTATTTTGTGGATGCAAGTATCCAAAAAGGGTTTGCAGAAAACAGAGGATCGGTTACCCTGAGTATTCGGGATATTTTTGACACCAGAAGATGGGCCGGATTTGCCCGCACCAATACCTTTAACCAGGACTTCTACTCCAAAAGAGAAACCCGGATAGCACTCTTAAGTGCACGGTATAGCTTTTAAAATAACATAGATTGGGTAACAAGAAAATACACTTCCAGGTGGGGGTGTTTTTTTGTGGCTACTCCATTTTCAGCTGATAGAGCATCTCCAGAAGGGGAACACCAAAATTCTTAGATTTGATTTGGCTAACCTTTTTGAAACCAAATCGCTCGTAGAGACTTACCGCTGGGTCAAGTCCGGATGTAGTGTACAAAAATGCTCCTTTGTAACCTTTTTCTTTATAAAAATCTATCCATTCCTCCATGAGTTTTTTGCCCAATCCCATTCCTCTGTATTTCTTCTCTAGGATAAAATATCGCAGTTGGGCCTGCTCGTCCTGCCTATGCATTAGCAATAAAAACCCCACCATCACTCCGTCAGACTCTACCACCCATACTCTGTCAAGATCAGGGTCATACTGCTGGTAAAACTCCAACAGGCTTTCCATGACGTATGCCTCGAAGCCCATCTCAAAACCATGCTCTTCGAAGTAAATTCGACCATGCAAAGCAGCGACTTGACCTAAATCTCCAGCCTTGAGTTCATTTCGGATTATCACCTTTTCATCCATTTTTTGGATATTTTATTCTAGAAAAATCAATATTCAAAATACTAGGAATGCATCAAAAATAAAAGCTAATTGACTCACAGAATGCTTACTACCGCAAGATAGGCCGCTCTGTCTCCAAAAGATTTTTATTTCTTAAACCTGAAATATGCATTAGGCATCCTATTGCAAACTCAAACCGCTTCAAAATCAATCGTTTTCAGAATATAGCTCAATCACCATCCTCTACACACGGGACGGTGATTAGGTTGAATGCAGCGAAGTCTTTGAACTTATCCACCGCAGCGGTTGAGCTCAAATTAAGAACTCTAATACACATTTGGGCATAGAACATTTGTAATCCCTTAAACCGAATTCTCAACGAACTGCATCTCAGGGATACCACGATGGGAAACCGGATAAGCTTTGGAAGAGGAAATTAGCTAATAAAGCGTTTGCGTTAAAAAATGGGTGCAAAATAACGGCAAGAAAAAAGGCCTAGCATCGCTAAGCCTTTGAGAGGGAAATCAGTCTTCCGCATAGTTGAAACTATCCACTTGCTCACGGACCCAGTCTTTGTATTTCAGTTGCCGATGCTCATGCCACTGATTTTTGTATTTAGACTCATCGATCAAGAACTTATAAGCAGTCATCGATTTAGGCTTGGTCAATGCATTTACCAAATCTTCTGCGAGATTTCGCTCTTTGACATACCGATCAATAAAATCCTGCATCATTTGATGCTCCTGAGGAATTTCCATTTTGGTGAACTCGGCGTAATTATCAGGATTGGCATCGATTTCATCTAAGATATCCTCCTCATCGGGAGTCAAGTCATAGTTGAAATAATCTTCATCATCCGGCATGTGGTGGATTTTCCTTTTATCGATTTGGAAAAAGCACACCATTCCTTTTAGGAGTTGGGTAGTAATCCGGTCTACCTCTTGATCAGTAAGCGAAAGCATTGGTTTTTAATTATTTCTGGAAAAATAATGAAAGTCGGTTTTTGTACCAATTGTTTTTTTTCACACAAAAGAAAGACCAAATTCTGAGCTATCAAGTCTTTTCTACAATTTTTCTTAAAAGCTCCGAATCCAGCTCATGCCCACCTTGAAATTCAAGTTGCTCCACCCTTCTATCCAATCGCTGAATCAGGAGCTTTTGACGAGCTAAACTCTCCTCGGTAATCAACTGATCCTGAGAACCTAACACTGAAAAAATCCTGGTTTCCTCAAATTTACCCCGGGCAATATCCAAAGCCATATCCTCCGCAAATCCCCCTGCCCAAAGCACCAGGGTATCCAAGCTCCCTTTCCATTGCGAAGCCCATCGCGTAGCAGTTGCAGCACCCTGAGAAAATCCGAGTACGTGGATTCTAGGCTTATCCTCAAATGAATTCAAAATCCCTTCGAGTAGACTGTCCAAGTAGCGATGATTATTGGCTATGGCCAGTTCACGCTCATGACGGGTCATCCAATTTGCACCTACCCTACCCTTAAAGTCTTTGAGATAGGAATAATTAGTGGCTTCTGGAGCAAGAAATAGCCTTTCTTCGGTAGCTAAGAACTGAAATTTTCGAATGAAATACTCCGCCAACTGTCCGTAACCATGAAAAACAATCCATAAATCTTTGACCCTTTCATCGGGTTCTTTGGATAAAAAATACGTGGACTCGTATGTAAAGTGATGCGTAGATCGAATCATCAGGAATTTAGATCATCAAATTTCAAAGGCAACAAGGCTGATATTCCGGGAATAGAATAAACCCTGCCATCCTCCCGTAAGATAAGCATCTTGATTTTATGCTTAAAGCGGTTTTCTACTTCATTGATGACCTGCCGGCAGATACCACAGGGGGATACATTGGCCCAAGATTGCTCTCCTTTTCGTCTGGCCACAATGGCTAGACATTCTGGGGCGGACTCGGGATAATTTGCTCCGGCATAGCTAAGTACCAAATGCTCCGCACAGACGCCTGCAGGAAAGCTGACGTTTTCCTGATTACTGCTTTTGAGAATAGTACCGTTTGAAAGCATCACCGCTGCTCCTACCTGAAAGTTGGAATAAGGGGCATAGGCTTTTTCGGAAACCTCTTGGGCAGTTTGCAAAAGCGATTGCTCCTCAGCGCTTAAATCTTGAATATCAAGGATTTCAAAAATCGAATCTGTATTATTCCTAGTCATAGTTTCCGAAGATGGAAAAAATAAGACGATTTACCGTCACAATTGTTTTTCATTTTCCATCCATTTACTTTTTTCCTGAAGGATTAATTGACCATTTTTAGCTGAGAAACCCCAGAACTATGAAGCGAATTTTGATTTTGGGAGGCGGGAAATCCTCCACTTTTTTAATCGACTATTTAGTAGCCCAAGCTGTAGAAAAGCACCGCGAGATAATCTTGGCTGATTTGGATAGTAGTATAGCAGAAAAAAAGCTCCAAAATCGTCCGAATACCCGTGCAGAAGCCTTGGACATATCCAATACAGAAAGACGAAGAGACCTAATCGAAGAATCAGACTTGGTCATTTCTATGCTTCCGGCTCGACTTCATCCACTGATCGCGGAGGACTGTGTCGCATTAGGCAAACATTTTTTCTCGGCTTCCTATGAGAGCAAAGAGATTAGAGCCTTGAGGTCACAAATTGAAGAAAAAGGACTTTTCTTTCTGAACGAATGTGGATTGGACCCTGGCATCGATCACATGTCTGCCATGAAAATCATCGACGAGGCTAAGACCAAAGGGGAAGAGATCCTATCATTCAAGTCCTACGCTGGAGGATTACTTTCACCCGAATGTGAGGATAACCCCTGGAAATACAAATTCACCTGGAACCCAAGAAACGTGGTTTTAGCAGGACAGGGAATGTCCCGATATATCGAACAGTCCCGACTCAAATACATCCCCTATCACCAACTCTTCAAGCGAATCAAACCAATCCACTTCAAAGGCTTGGGAGAGTACGAAGGCTATCCAAATCGTGACTCACTCGGCTATCGCAAAACCTACGGATTGGAAAATATCCCAACCATGCTTCGGGGTACGCTCAGGAGAACAGGATTCTGCAAGGCTTGGGATATTTTGGTGCAGCTGGGTCTTACTGATGACAGTATCGAGCTCAATCCTCCACAGGGAAGCAGCAAACGGGATTTTCTCAATAGCTTTTTGCCCTTTGATACCGACCGTTCGGTAGAGGAAAAGCTCACCGATTTCTTTCCGGATATGGATTTCCCGACTTTTGAAAAAATTCAATGGATAGGTCTTTTTTCCCATGATCCTTTGCCTATTTATCAAGGAAGTCCGGCTCAGATTTTACAGGCGATTTTAGAAAAAGAATGGGCTCTCGAAGAAGCTGATCGAGACATGATTGTCATGCAGCATCAGTTTGAAATCCGAAAAGGGGATAAAACCTATAAATTACTCTCCAGCTTAATTGTCAAAGGGGAGAATGCCTCTCTGACCGCCATGGCCAAAACAGTAGGCCTGCCGCTTGCCATTGCAGTGGATTTATTTTTGGAAGGAAAAATCAAGCTCTCCGGCCTTCACATCCCCGTTTTACCAGAAATTTACTTACCAATCCTTGAGAAGTTAGCGGATTTTGGGATCCATTTTGAAGAGGAACTGGAGGAAGGCTAAACTTGAATCCTTTCAAGGATTCCAATCTGCAGGAGGATCTTCTTGGGCTCCTTCGACCACTCTGCAGTCATCCGGTATGATGGCAGTAGGCTGCTGAAAAGTCAGGTCATTTTTGTCGATATAAATCCTGCGCACTGTCTCCGCACCGGCTATGAAATACCCCAAAACTACTTCTTCTGGATCTTCCAGATTCACCATATTTCCACGAATATTGGCAGGTGGAGGATCAAATACAGAACCGCTGATTTCCGTCTGCTGCTTGACCAATCGAAGGAATCGATAGGCATCCTGGGAGATGCTGATCTGACGGAGATCGACTCGGTAGGTATTGACAAATCTAAGACCATCATCTTCCACAAAACCAGCGACGATCTTGGTGCTAAGGCCATTGAAATTATCATCATTGGCAATGAAAATCCCACTATTATCAATCTGCTCACTTCGGTAGCAGGTAAAACAGCAGTCTTTAGGCTGAGGCTCTCGCCCAGGGTTGGCATCTGAAGGCCGGGGAGTGAATAAGTCAGGGCGAGTTTCCAACACATAAACGGCTGGGCCATTTTTCCAGAAGTAGAAATTATTTTCTCCTGCCGGATCTTGGATATCTACCACCAACTGCACACCAGAGCGTGGATTGATCTCTCCTTCCACAGGCACGGTTGTGGTCTGAACAGAAAGATTGCTGATCTCAGGCACAGCACTAACCTTTTCTGGAAAAGACGAATAAACTTTTCCTTCGGTAGTCTGAATCTGTAATGTGTAGGACCTTCCCGGTACCGTGGCAAAATCAGAAGTAGTCACGTAGGTACCACGATTTTCTTGATCCTCTTCCAGAAATACCACATTACCCAAATCATCTCTTACCACCACGGTTGCGTTTCTCACCGGTCTAATCAACCCTTCAAATACGGATCCATAGGTATCACTCCTCGTCAATCGCACTGTCTGTCTTCCCGGCTGAGAAGTGAATACTGCTTCTACAGTAAGCAATTGCTCGCCTGTCTCCAGTCCTACCTCAAATGGATCAATACAAGCCACTGGCAGGAGAAAAATCAGGTATATAAATCTTCTTAACATCTTTTCCATCAAAACTTGATTGAATAACTCAAACTAGGCAGGGGTACTCCCAAAATTGCCAATCGATTAGCCTGTGGTGGAGCGCCTTGCTCATCCACAAAAAACAGCGAGAATGGATTTTTGCGTCCATACAAATTCAAAATAGAGAAGGTCCAGTCCCCATCCTCGAAAAACCGTCCGCTTCCCTTCAGTTTGAAATTGACCGCCAGATCCAACCGGTGAAAGTCAGGCAAGCGCTGCTCATTTCTGCGGTTGAAATAAGCCAGGTTATTTCCGGCATAATCAAACTTCGCCTCAGGGAAAGTAACCGGCCTTCCGGTACTGTAGCCGAAGGTAGCAGATACCGAAGTATTGGTACTTAGCTTGTAATTCCCAATTAGAGTCACGTCATGCGGCTTGTCAAAATTGGAAGCAAACCACTCTCCGTCATTGATAATTTCCTCCTCGTAAGGCGTAATGACTCGTCTTAAACTCCTAGAATAGGTGTAAGAAATCCAACCTGTCAGCCTTCCCAGGTTTTTCTTTGCATACAATTCCACACCAAAGGCTCGTCCTTGGGCTGGCACAAGTTCAGTCTCGAGGTGATTTTGCAAAATGAGATTTGCACCATCCTTGTACTCTACCACATTCTGAATGTCCTTGTAATACACTTCGATCGAGGTCTCAAAAATATTCCCCAAGAAATTATTATAAAACCCTATGGAATATTGATCCACGATCTGCGGCTTCAGAAAGTCATCGCTAAGTTTCCAGATATCAGTTGGTGCAATAGTTGCCGTGTTGGAGATCAGGTGAATGAATTGATACATTTTATTGTATCCGGCTTTGATCGAGCTATACTTAGAAAGAGAATAGCGAACTGAGGCACGCGGCCCAAGTCCGTCATAGGAAATGATTTTATCCCCTGCGCCATAGTCAATTTCTCCAATCGCACTACCGTCGGAAAGTGGCTGATTTTCGGCATATTGGCGGACTGTTCGAGGACCAAAATACTGAAACAGGTCATAGCGCAAACCATAGGAAACCCCAATTTTTTCTCCCAACTCAAACTCATGCTGGAAGTGTGCTCCCATTTCTCTACCAAATTCATCTTGGACTTTCTGTGGCAGAATTCCTGACTCCTGCTGATTGGTCGGCACCAATTCTCCCGGCTGAATCGTCAGATCCTTGAAATCACCCCCAAGCGTCAGTATATTGGTTTCGGAAAAATTATAGGTCGCAAAAACCTTCACCCCATAATCTTCGATACCAGAGTTGAGATCAAAATCATTGATCCCGGATCGATTGAAAATATTGTAATCGTACTGAGTCAGATAACCCAAGGCTTGAATTCCTAGTTTTTCTCCAAATCTCCCCTTCCAGTTAATCGAGTGAGAGTTATTTTTCCAAGAAATCGTGGTATCAGAAGCAAAAGCAAAATCATCGTAGGAAGTGTAGTAACTGTAAGTAAACTCTTGCTTTTCAGAAATAGGAGCTGAAATAACCAGATTCCCATCATAGAAATTTGCCTGGGAATTATTTAAATCCGGATTACTCAATGCACCCAAAAACCAATTGATATACGAGCCTCTGAAACCTCCTTTAATAGAAACTTTGTCCTTGACCAGTGGTCCATTGATTCCTATTTTTCCTGAATAGTTGCTCACCATCAAGTCTCCTCCCCAGAGGTCTATACTTCCTGCTTTTGGCTGAATATCCAAAATGGATGATCCACGACCACCAAAGCGGGCTGGAATTACCGATTTGTAAAGGGTGACATCATTGACGATGTCGGGATTGAAGGAAGTAAACAGGCCAAAAAGGTGGGTTGGGTTATAGATCGGAGCACCTGCAAATTGAATGAGATTTTGATCTGCACCTCCACCTCTTACATTTAGTCCGGCAGCCGCTTCTCCCACCTGAGAAACACCAGGTAAAGTTGCCATGGATCGGATAATATCCACTTCTCCCAAAAATGGAGGCAATTCCCGAATGGTATTCATACTCATCGTCACGGCTCCCATATCGGTAGACCGGATATTCTTTTCGGGATCCCTGCCAAAAATGACCACATCATCCAATTCAAAATCCTCCTGAATCATCCGAATAGCGATTCTTCCATCACCCACTGCCACGATTGGGTAGGTGATGCTTTCATATCCCACATAGCGAAACTCCATCGTGTACTCTGCCCGATCTAGAATAAACTCAAACTCACCATTATTATCGGTGATTTTGGTCTGATCGATTTCGGTGATGGTGACTGTGGATCCCACCAATGCTTCGCCGGTGATTTCATCGATAATTCGACCTGTGATCCGGATATTTTTCAATTGCCCGATATCTCTACCGATGACTGTCGGTTTGGCCTTTTCTTGCGCCATCCCAATAGTCACTAGGCAAATGGTAAGGAACGTGAGTAAAATTTTCTTCATAAATAGTCTTTTAAATACCCTCCGGATCAAATCGGTAAAAGTCCATTGGGAACTGCCCTGCCAGCGTAATATCAGGTACTCTCATGATATACAAGGATCCTCCACTGACGAAATGACCCACAATCACACTCTGAGGAAGACCAGGCATAGGATTTTTACTTTTCCAGCTAAAGCTGTTCAAATCCAACTCAAATACTTGATCTGATCGCTCAAAGAGTCCAATAAAGGCCTTATCGCCGATTACCCTTGCCATTCCTCTTCCATTTCCCAAAGAGCCAGGATATGTCCCAATGGCATCCCAAGCACCTGAATTTGGATTGTATCGCCAGATTGTACCGTCCAAGGAATCAATAAAATAAGCATTTCCCTGGTAGGTAAACACAGCATCATTCCGAGTGAATTCTTGCTCAGGAGTGGGTAATAGCTCCCAGCGCATCTCAGATTTGTCGAAGCGGAAGAAAAATTTCGTGGTGTCAGGATTTTTACCAAGAACATACAAATCCTCTCCCAGCTCAAATGCAATGGCATCCCTGCTCAAGAAAGGCAAATCCGGCAATTGGGTAAAGGCGCCGTTTTCATAGCCCCAAAAACTTCCTTCATAAACGAAGGGGTTGGAGCCCAACTGGCTAAGTCCTCCTCCAATGTAATGATCAGTAGAAAAGGCAAAGGATCGACTGGCCCCCGGAAAAGCTACCTCTTGCCAAGTGGATGAAGATAGGTCATACCGCTGGAAACCAGGTAAAAACACCAATCTCCGCTCGGAACCCAGACCTATTAAAAACCTGTTTGGCCCATCCTGAAAGAAAACATTGTCATAAACCCGGATAGCTTCAGGGAATTCACCAATCTTCTCGTAAGTACCTATCTGGTATTCAAAACTTTCGGAAAGTGATACTTCACGATCCTGAACAATTACTCTGATTGGGACTGTGCGGTTTCCTTCTGGAATGGGTACACGAACCCGAAGTCTACTCTGAAGCGTATTTTCAATCACTTGTGCCTCTTGTCCTCCAAAAAAGACGCGAGTATCTGCTCCAAAATTTCTTCCTTCTATCAAAATCTCCTCTCCCACTGCACCGAACTTTGGCGAAAAGTCAAGAATCGCAGGCTCTAAAGTAGAGAGCTCCAGGACATTCCCAAATTCGATCTCAGCTCCTCTGTCCATGAATGCCTTGGCGAAATAAGGGCTGCCAACTTTCAAACCGGTCAATTGACCGATAAATCTGCCGGGTCCATCTTTCTCTCCCAGTGAAATGATTGCAGGGTTTGAAAATGACGCATCTTCTGAGACATAAAAGCCGTGATCTACCAAGGATAATTCTTGATTACTGATTACCCGGCCTAGTAAGCGAATCTCATCACCGCTTGCAAATAATACTTCCTCCGTAGTAACGAGGATTACTTCAGGGTCCTCCTCGGTACAAGAAAGAATACACATGAGCATAAAAACTAAGCTCAAGAACCGAAATTTTAACATTTGTGGTAGTCTTTTAAATCTCAAAAATAGAGAAATAGATACTTTATCCAACTACAAACTCAAAATCTAATTTGCTTCACAGCGCATAAAGCAGGTTTTTAATTCAGTATCCGAGTAAAAAGCCAGAAATTAATTTTTTATAGGCTTCTGAGAAACTCCCTTCCTCATTTTTTAGAGCAATTTCCTTTGCCTGCCTTTCCTTTTGATACCTTGAAAAAGAAGAAACTATTCGATGAAATTTAAGCTTTGGATTATCCTGTATTAAAATAGAAGTACTGCAATGAAAACCCTTATTGCAAAGTATTTCTTCCAAAACGGAAGATTCTTTGGGAGGAAGTATTACCCAAAATTGACCATCTGCTGACAAGTTTCTATCTACAGCCTCAGCCAACTCCTGAAAAGATAGGCTATCCGTATGGAGTGCCCGCTGCCGCTTAAGATCGGTGGTAGGAAGGTGATTGGAAAAATAAGGGGGATTGCTGACTACCAAGTCAAATTTTCCGGAGGAATCATAGTCCTGAACTCTTCCATGGACGAGTTCCAACCGATCGCAAAAATCACTTTCCTCAAAATTCTCGCTAGCCTGACTGCCAGCATCGGGATCCAACTCTACCGCCGCAACTTTCGCATTCGAAAATCGCTGAGCCATCATCAGCGCAATGACACCCGTTCCAGTACCAATATCCAATATTCGTTTTGGGCTCTTTGCCTGCGCCAGTGCCCCCAAAAGTACCGCATCTGTGGAGACTTTCATGCCACAGCGGTCCTGATTGACTCGGAATTGCTGAAATTGAAACCAGGTATTGGGCATTAGATTCGAGCTTTTCTACCCAGCCAGATTTTGAAGCGGGGCTTATCCTCCATGACATTCAGATCGTCCTCGGAAATCCGTTTGACGCTTTCAATCGTATAAAAGGCCTTTTCATCAAGCGACTTGACTTTGTCGATAAAGGATTGAAGCGAGTCTCTTTTCATGACGGTGAATAGAAGATTGACTTTACCGTACCTGCCCTCAGCCCCAACACTGGTGAATCGATAGTCTCTCTCTTTCATGTACTCGATTAGTGCTGGTAGCGGTTCGGGAGTAATGACCCGCACAAGCACACGGCCCAAAGCAAGCTTTTCATCAAAACGCATTCCTACATAAGTTCCCATTCCAAATCCTCCGGCATAAGCTATGTAGGAAACGGGGTTGTCGATATTTTGAAAAATCTGACCAATGGCCAAAAGCCAAATTAGCGCTTCAAAAAAACCCAAAATAGGAGCCACATTCTTCTTCCCATTCATCATAAACATGATGCGAAGGGTATTAATCGAAACATCCCCTACACGTGCAATGAAAATAAGCGCAGGCATGATGAAATAATTGAAGAGGTTTTCAGAGATTCCTAAGTCAGCGAAAAATTCTTGCATAACAGTCTAATTTTGACCCAAAATTAAGGGAATTAATCTTCTTGCTGGCGCGAAAGCTGTGTCAGATTTTCTGATCCTTGCCGGCACTCCATCCAAAAAACAAAAACTGAACGGTCATCGCCAGCAAAAACCAAATCAGAAAATCCCAATTCCCTACCAAGTCTAAAGACACTCCAAAAAGCAGCGGTCCCAATGCTGCAAGCACATAGCCTGCAGACTGCACCATACCCGAAAGATTAGAAGTCGTTTGATCTTCGGCCGTTCGTAGCGATATGAGAGTATAGGCGATACTGAGACTTGCCCCGCTACCGATTCCAATGATAGTCATCGCTACAAAAAGCACCCACTCTTGAGAAGAGAAGAGTAAGGCGTACCCAAAAAAATACCCCAAAGAAACTCCCAAAATCACTCCGTGTTGTTGTCGGAGTTTCATAAGTAAAGAGGGTGCAAAAAAAGTTCCGATCAAAGAAATAAGCTGCATGTAAGATAGCGCAATTCCAGCCTTCACAGGGCTCATTCCTTTAGAAATCAACATATCGGGAAGCCAAGTCACCATGGTGAAATACATGACTGATTGAGCGCCCATAAATAGCGTCACCTGCCAGGCCAATCGGGACTTCCATACATTTTTACCAGCCTGCCCTTCTCCCTTATTTCTGATAGGCTTGGCTTTCGCCTGAGGAAACCACACCGCCAAAGCAAGTAGCATAAATACCACCCAGAAAGCGAGTGATCCTCTCCAGCCCCAACCCAGATCAACAGCCAAAGGCACGCTGATACCGGAGGCTATCGCGGCAAAGAGAGACATTCCTGTAGAAAGAATGGCAGTTAGCAGACCGAGCTTCTCTGGCAAATGAGCCTTAAAAAACGGAATCATCAAGACATTGGCGATGACTATTCCCACACCTGTCAGCGCCGTCCCAATAAATAAAACCTCAACTCCACCCAATACCCGGACAACCACTCCAATGGAAAGAAGCAAGATCCCTAGAAAAATTGCCCGACCATTGCCCAAGCGCTTGCCAATCTTCGGAGAAAAGATTGAAAATATGGCAAAAGTGATCAAGGTCAGCGTAGTCAAGGAGCCTGCCAATCCATTGGAAATATCTAAATCCTCACGGATAAAGGGAATCAATGGACCCACCGAGGCGATACTTGTGCGAAGGTTAATAGAGATCAGAATGATCCCTAGGAAAAGCATTAATTGATCGGAGGATTTTTTCAAGAGGTCAGTGTGCTATCGCAAAACTAAGCCCAAAATTAGATTTTGGGCCCAGCTTTTTTTATCAAAGGCAATCCCCAGGCATCTCCAGCCTTCTTCGATACATCTGAATTGTATTTTCCAGCCCAAAATACAAGGCATCACAGACCAGCGCATGACCGATTGATACCTCATCCAAATAGGGGATTTTATACTTCAAAAATGCCAGATTATACAAATCCAAATCATGCCCTGCATTCAGTCCCAGTCCCAATTCTTTGGCTAACTCTGATACTTTGACATAAGGTGCAACCGCCTTTTCTCTATCCTGATGGTAGTGTGTGGCATAGGGTTCGGTGTAAAGTTCCACCCGATCTGTCCCGGTCATTTTTGCCGGCTCAAAGTATTTTTCCTCTGGATTGATAAAGATCGATACACGGCAGCCGGACTCCTTC
>LJXT01000091.1 GCA_001314815.1 Algoriphagus marincola HL-49 | reverse complement strand
ATCCAAAGAAGGGAATAAGCTTTTTATTCATGGTAGGATGGGGTGATTTTTATTTTTGTACGTCTGTGACTTCTACGTCAAAAACCAAAATGGAGTTGGGTCCGATTAGGGCTCCAGCGCCATTTTCTCCATAGCCAAGTGGGGAAGGAATCAGAAACTTCGCTTTGGATCCTTTTTTCAACAACAATAATCCTTCATCCCAACCTGGAATAACCTGGCCCATTCCCACATTCACCGGAAGTGGCTCGTACGGGCGGTCTTCGCTGAAAATTCCTTTTTCTTCTGCAAGACTCTGAATAGAGGTATCGAAGATCGTACCATCCAGAAGGTATCCGGCATAGTTGACATACATCGTCGTACCGGGAGTAGTCTCCGGGCCAGTGCCTTCCTGCTCGATGACATAGTACAGACCACTTTCAGTCTTTTGTACATCCAAGTTGTTGGCAGCGGCGTATTCTTCGATTTTCTTTCCGTCTTCTACCAAAAGGACTTTTGCACGCTCTGCTTTTTTCTCATTCTCGATGACAGAAACTTGTGCAAAGTATTGGCTCAAAGAATCCTGAGAGATGATATCCATCACTCCGAGATTTACAACCAATTCCTCTTCGGCCTCCAAGAATGGAGGGAAATTTGGGCCAAAAATAGTTTGAACCTGAGAGGTAAATGTGATGCTGTCTCCCTTTTTCAATGCCATGAAGATCTCATCCATGCCATTATTGACAGGAATACTGTCATTTGCCATGAGATAGCCAGGTACAGGCTGATCGTAAGTATTATAAATCAAAGAGTCCTCAGCATTTTTGATCTGAAGGTGATACATCAAAATTTCACCATTTTCTGGCTTTTGAGAACCTTCATTGATATACGTGTACTCGATACCATCACGCTCCGTGACTTGCGTTTTTTTACAAGAAGTAATGGAAGCTGCCAATACTAAACTGGCAAGGGTTGCCGACAGGCGAAGTGAATTTTTCATATGGATATTAAAGATATTCTTAAGGAATTTTTTTCACTAAACGGAGATCTCTTCCTCCTGAAAAAGTTCGGTTTGATGCTCTGCTACGAGCTTTTCAAACTTTTCAACCGTTTCCTTCAGGCTCAATTCGGACTTACCTCCCGAGGCATTTTTGTGTCCACCACCGTTGAAGTATTCGGCTGCAAACTTATTCACGGCAACTTCCGCTGTGGATCGGAAAGAAATCTTGATTCCATCTTCCCGTTCAGAGAAAAGGGCTGCCAATTTGATTCCATCTAGAGAAAGCGCGTAATTTACTAAGCCTTCGGTATCTCCGGTACGACTTTGATATTTTTTAAGATCTTTTTTGCTTATGGCAAAATAGGCCATATGCAGATCTTCCCGAATCACCAATCGTCTACTGATCGCAAAACCAATAAACTTCAGCCTATTGACCGAGTTGGAATCATAGATCCAGTTTGCAATTTGGGTCACATTTGTACCCAAATCGATCAAATCTGCCACCACGAGATGGACATTTTTCGTCGTGTTGGGATGTCTGAATCCGCCTGTATCGGTCATGATGCCCGCGTAGAGGCAAGATGCGATACTTTCATCGATCAGATCTCTGTCCTCCAGGGCTACTATCAGTTCATATACCAGTTCGCAGGTAGCTGCAGCTTCGGTGCTCCAGAGTCTATAATCTGCAAAATCTTCCGGATCCTGATGATGATCGATATTGACGATATAGGAATCAGAATGCCGAATAAGTTCTCCGAGCTCGTTGACTCTGTTCAAGCATGAAAAATCTAGACAGAAGACAATATCCGCTTGATTTAAGGCTTTTTCCGCTTTTTTCCGGTGATCCTCTCTGCTAAAATCCAAGACATCATCATTTCCTTCCATCCAGTTTAGGAATGAGGGATAATCCGTCGGAGTTACCACGGTGACTTGGTGGCCTTTCTTTTTCAAGTAGCCAGCCATTCCCAAAGAAGACCCTAATGCGTCAGCGTCGGGTTTTACGTGGGTGGTGATGAATATATTTTTGGGGGAGGAGAGTTCTCTTTTGAATGAGGCTAATGCTTCCATTTGTCAGTTTTCTACGGCACGTATGCACTAGTAGTCCGCAAAGGTCAGTAATTTTTTTGCAAATGCCAAAGTGCCCATTTTATTGAAAATGAACGGGCTACTGGATAAATACTGCATGATCTTCGGAAACTCCGGGCTTTTCCGCTATTTTTGCGGCCGAAATAAACCAATGTAAACTCAAAAACACATGGCAGGAAACAGAACATTCACCATGATCAAGCCGGATGCTTTCGAAGCTGGCAATTCAGGAGCTATCTTGAAAATGATCGAAGAAGCAGGCTTTAAGATCGTGGCCATGAAAGCTACCCGATTGACAACAGAACTTGCTGGAAAATTCTACGAAGTTCACAAGGAGAGACCTTTCTACAAGGATCTTTGTGCATACATGTCTTCAGGCCCTATCATCGCTGCTATCTTGGAAAAAGACAATGCGGTGGAGGACTTCCGAAAGCTGATCGGAGCCACCAATCCTGAGCAAGCAGCTGAAGGAACTATCCGAAAGATCTTTGCAAAATCCATCGAAGCGAATGCAGTGCATGGCTCCGATTCTGATGAAAATGCAGCGATCGAAGGAAACTTCTATTTTTCTCAACTAGAGCGAATTAGCTAATTTTCAAAAGGTAAAAAATTGAAAAAGGCTGTTCTGATATAAATCGGAACAGCCTTTTTTATGGAATAGATTCTATAATTATCCCCTTGGGATGGTGATCGTTCTGCTTTGATCACCTCTCGTGATGGTCGCTTCACGATCGCATCCCTCCTCTCCAAAGTCAACAGAAATCTGGGGTCTTTCCGACACATTCAAGGTAAGGATACCTTTGCTGGGGATTTTGATACCGGTATTGATACACCGCTGTGCGTAGATCAAAGGATCAATGATTTCTACCCGATAGGAATTTCCTTTGCGATTAACACCTTCAGAGCCTCCATTGACTGCATAAATAAAACCTCGATCTTCATTTGGTAGGAAGATACGCTTGGTGTGTCTGGATTCGAAAGTACGGGTAGTGCCATCAGGCCAGGTGATTTTCCCACCTTCTACTCGAGTGATGAAGGTGAAAAATCGATCATTTTGATTGAAGCCTTCATTTTTTACAATTCGGACACCTTCGATCTTTCGCTCATTGATGTAGAAATCCTCAAAGGTAGTGGTGATGACAGATCCGGGTGCCCAATATCTGCCGGTATAGTTCACAATTACTTTACCTTTTCGCGTGATTCCTCTTGGGCTGGTGCATCCATCTCCGAAGTCTAAGATCATTTTCTTTTCATTGGGTAGCCAGGTGATATCCACCCGCTCGCAGAGGTCTTCCTCTACAGTGGCTACGGTCCTGTCTGCAAATCCATTTCGCTGAAATCCAGTGAGGACGATATCATCGATGTCTTCTAGCGTACCAGTCAGGTCGGTTTCACGATTTACTTCCTCGGAGTCCTCCAGTTGGCTGATAGGAGCTTCATCCTCATTTTGGCAGGCCGTAAAAAGAAAGCCTGCTGCTGCAAGGGCAATGATTGTTTTTTGTAGTCTGTTCATGATCGGGAAATTTTTTATCCAAAACTGCCCATTTGACTGAGGCAAAAGCCATAGGTTTAATAGCTTATCAAAATTTCTTCCAATTTCTTTCGATGAATGTCCGGTACGAACGTCTCTTTTTTAGGATAACCTACTGGTAGAAGCAGATAAGGCTTTTCATGTTTAGGCCGATTAAGGATATCTCCGAGGAAGTTCATCGGGCTAGGAGTATGTGTCACCGTGACTAATCCGGCCTGATGGATAGCCGCAATCAAAAAACCACAAGCGATTCCCACGGATTCATTTACATAATAATGTTGGATTTTTTCCTCTCCTTCCATTCCATAAGATTGCTTGAATACGACGACTAAATATGGAGCGATTTCCAAAAATGGCTTCTCCCAATCCGTTCCTAGGGGCTTCAAATCAGATTTCCAGGTTTCGGTCATACGGGATTCATAGCTGATTCGTTCTTCCTCTTCAGCTGCTTTCCGGATTTTTTGTTTGATTTTGGGATCTGAAATCAGGCAAAAGGTCCATGGCTGTTTGTTGGCACCGGAGGGGGCAGTTCCTGCAGTAAGAATGATCTTTTCCAATACCTCTCTTGGTACATCTCGATCATCAAATTCCCGAATGGTTCTTCTCTGATTCATCATTTGATAAAATTCAGCAGAACGCTTAATCAGTTCTTCCTCGTCGTATTCCAGATGATCAAACTTGAGGTGTGGAAACCCTTTGATTATTTTCTTTTCCATAAAAAAAACGGCTACCCTTGAAGATAGCCGTTTTTAGCAGAATAGCCGAAACTTAATCGACAGTTAGTTCTTTGGTGCCTCCCGGATAGGTGATTAAAATATTTTTGTCACACGGACCATCGCCATAATCCACCGAAACGGTAAAACCGCTGTAGTTAAACTCCATGACTCCAGAACTTGGCACTAAAACGCCTGTTTCTACACAATCTTGCGTTACTAGCAGAGGGGAAGTCACTGTAGTAGTGTAGTCAAGTCCTGCTCTACTTTTGCCGGAAGCATTTCCAGTGATGGAGATTTCATATCCATTTTCTTCACTAAGCGTGACAATTCGCTCCTGTGTAGAGGTATAGGTGACGAAAGTGCCATCAGGCCAAGTTACCTTGCCATCTTCTACGGTCACTTTCAGCGTCACACGATTATTGAGAATATCGAGATTTTGGTTTTCGATAGTTCGGGTGCCTTGTACTAAAAGCCCATCCACTTCATAGCCTTCAAAAACAGCAACGACCTTGGCTCCAGGGAAAAGAAAGTTTTGATTATATGTAAATACGATTTTTCCTTTCCGTACAGTTCCTCCGGGGGAAGTACACCCTTCACCAAAGTCCACCGTGATTTTTTTATTTTCCTCATCAAAACTGACGTCTACGCCGGGACATATTTTATCAAAATCTTCATTGAGCACCCTCGCCCCAAAATTCAAAGACTGAAAGACTGTCAATGTGAAATTGTCTAAGTCCTCAAAAACCTGATTCACTGCGATATCTTCATCTACAACCGTCAGATCCATTTCTGAAGAGATTGGATCGGTATCTTCACTACATGCAATGAGCATCCCTAGTAAACCCAAAAAAAGGGTACTTCGAAAAATCAATGTTTTATATGTCATAATCGTTTAAATTTTAATGCAGAAAGTTAGCTTTTATTTTGTTGATTTTTAGGCTTTTGGCCTTCTTTATTCTTCGCTTTACCTCCGCAGCCAATATTTGTGCCAAAAGGGATATCTACTGGGAACAGACCCATTTGCGCTGAAAAATCAAGGGGATTTTCTTCATCTAAAGGGTTAGGTTTTTCTGTTTTCTTTTTGGACATAATATCTCAATTCTGTTTTCCAACGATGAAAATCGAAGAATCAACATAGAATAATCACGGGAAATCTATATTTGGGGATGCAAAAAGGATTTGATTTTGACCCCAGCGAAATTCCCGCCAAAACGCTTTCCCTCAAAAGACAAATATCAGGCCTCTCTTTCTTAAGGCTTTTATTATTTATAGGAGTCCTAGGGAGCGGCATTCTTTTTTTTTCTGACTCAGGGTTTTGGATTATCCCTTTTGTGTTGGTTTTAGGTGCTTTTGTCAAAGCAATCCAGCGCTTTAATTTTCTGAAAAACCAGGAAGCCATCTATGAAAGCCTTCAAATGATTCAGTTGGAAAATCAATTCCGAGCGGATCGAAAACTCAAGAATTTGGACGGGGGAGAAGAATTTTTGGAAAAAAGCCATCCTTTCACCAATGACTTGGATCTCTTTGGGGACCACTCTCTTTTTCAATTGATCAATCGCACCCAATCCCAAAAGGCGCGAACCTTTCTCGCTGATCGAATGAAATCCTCCTTCAGCCTCCAGAAAAGTGAAGAAATCCGCTCGGCAGTTAAAGAACTTTCCTTAAAAACCGATTTTCTCCAATCCTTCGAGGCTGTGGGGAAGGCTTTCTATCAGGAAGGCAAATCCACCACAGCTTGGCAGACTTGGATGAAAGCACCTGCCCGCAAAAAAGTATTCACCTTAGGAATGGGAATCTTTGGGATTATTGGAGGCCTGGCATTGGGAATTTTCGGATACTTGGGACTATTGCCCTTGGCCTGGTTGGGGCTTTGGATTTTGATCGGGATGCCATTCTTGGGTTTGGTTTTTCGGGATCTCCAAGAAGCCTATGATCGGATACCCTCTTCTGACTTGTTGAAAACATACCGGCTTTGGGTAGAACTCCTCGAAAATGAAGAGTTTGACAGCCCGCTGCTAGTTGCACAAAAAGAGGCCATCGTGCAGAAAAATGGCCCTAAGGCTTCCGTCCTTCTGAAGCAACTGGATGGTCATTTGCTCTGGGTGCAGAATCGTCTCAACCTGCTATACATTCCCCTGAATTTATTTTTCTGGACGGATCTCCTGCTTCATTATCGACTGATGAGTTGGAAAAGTCAATGGGGTTTCCTGATTAGTGAGCTACCCGATGCTTTAGCCGATTGGGAGGTTTGGGTTTCTTTGGCAGCCTTTGAAAAGGCCGAAAATCAAACCTGTGAAACAGAAATCTCCCAAGACTTGAGTTTCTCAGCTCTTGGAATGACACATCCCTTGCTCCATCCTGTGATGGCAATTGCCAATGATTTTCGACAGGATCAATCCGCCAAGCTTATTCTTTTGACAGGGGCAAACATGAGTGGAAAAACCACTTTTATGCGAACCCTTGGGATTAATTTGGTCCTTTTGAATCTGGGGGTGAGTCCTTTTGCGAAGCGTCTACAAGTAGGAGAATGTCAGCTTTACACCAGCATGCGCAATTCGGATAATCTCGGTGAAAGCGTCAGCTCATTCTATGCCGAGCTGAGCCGGATCAAGGGAATGATTGATCGTTTGGAGTCTGGGGAAAGGCTGTTCTTTCTTTTGGATGAAATTCTGAAAGGAACCAACACCGAAGATCGGATTGCGGGAAGTGAGGCACTGATCCGGCAGTTGGAGGAATTGGACTTTCTGGGAATAATCAGTACACACGATATCGAATTGAGCCGTTTGGAAGAGAAAATTGATTATGTGCGCAATTTCAGCTTTCACTCCGAAGTCAAGGAAGATACCATCGAGTTTGACTACCTGATCAAAGAAGGCCCATGTCCAAGTTTCAATGCCCATAAACTGATGGAATTGATGGGAATTCGCTTCAATGGAAGCGCTTAATTTTTCCTTCGGAATGAATGATGTATTTTTGGGCATTCTAAAATCATGAGCAAAAAGAATCAAATACTCGGCGTTCTTGGCGGCGGTCAGCTAGGAAGGATGCTGATTCAGTCAGCCATTAATTACAATCAGGATATCCATATTTTGGATCCAGACCCCAATGCACCTTGTCGCGATCTTTGTCAAAAGTTTGTAAATGGGTCTTTGAGAGACTTCGATACAGTTTATCAATTTGGCCAAGGTTGCGATGTCATTACCATTGAGATCGAGAGCGTCAATACAGAGGCTTTGGAAAAGCTTCAAGAAGAAGGAAAGCAAGTGTTCCCGCAGCCGGAGATCATTCGACTCATTCAAGATAAGCGGGAGCAAAAGCAGTTTTACCAGAAAAACGGGATACCCACAGCCGATTTTATTTTGACAGCGGATAAGGAAGATGTGCTTCGAAACAAGGCTTTTCTGCCTGCTGTAAACAAACTTGGGAAGGATGGATATGATGGACGAGGAGTGCAAATTTTAAGGGATGAATCCGATCTGGATAAAGCCTTTGATGCCCCGGGATTGCTGGAAAAGTTGATCGATTTCGAAACCGAAATAGCCGTCACGGTCGCTAGGAATGCAAAGGGAGATTTGATTGCTTACCCAGCTGTAGAATGTGCTTTTCACCCAACAGCCAATTTGGTTGAGTTTCTTTTTGCCCCTGCGAGTATTTCCTCAGAGGTAGCTGAAAAGGCTGAAAGGATAGCCAAAGAGGTCATCACCAAACTGGGCATGGTAGGGATATTGGCTGTGGAATTATTTGTGACCAAAACCGGAGAAGTCCTTGTCAATGAAATAGCGCCTCGTCCCCATAATAGTGGTCACCATACGATCGAAGCTAATTTTACCAGTCAGTTTGAACAGCATCTCCGCTCCGTGATGAATTGGCCTTTGGGAGCTACCGATCTTCGGACTCCTGCAGCCATGATCAACTTGCTCGGGGAGGATGGCTACACAGGGGAAGCTTATGTAGAAGGAATGGAAGAAGCCGTTTCCGAAAAAGGTGTTTACATTCATCTTTATGGAAAAAAAATCACCAAACCTTTTCGAAAGATGGGCCATGTGACTGTTTTGGACGAAAATGTGGATAATTTAAAAAAGCGAGCTATCGCGATCAAAAACCTAATCAAGATAAAAGCATGAACCCACAGGTAGGAATCATCATGGGCAGTCAGTCGGATCTTCCGGTCATGGCCGAAGCCGCTCAAATGCTTGAGGAACTCGGAGTCACTTATGAATTGACTGTTGTGTCTGCTCACCGAACTCCAGATCGAATGGTGGAATACGCCCGATCTGCTCGCGAGCGAGGGCTGAAAGTAATCGTGGCTGGAGCAGGTGGAGCAGCCCATTTGCCGGGTATGGTCGCTTCGATGACCAGTCTTCCTGTGATCGGAGTACCCGTGAAGAGTTCCAATTCCATTGATGGATGGGATAGCATTTTATCCATTTTGCAGATGCCTGGAGGGATTCCTGTAGCTACTGTAGCCTTGAATGGTGCAAAAAATGCAGGAATTTTGGCTGCATCTATGGTAGGAGCTTTTGACGAGCAGGTAGGTAAAAACCTGGATGCCTATAAGAAAGGTCTTCAGGAAAAAGTAGAACAATCAGCTCAAGAAATCGAGACCAAAGGCTGGAAGGCTATCGTGAAGAAATAGAATTTTTATCACGCTATGAACTGGAATAGACCTGTCAAATTCAAAATCAGTGGAGAAGATTGGGAAATGCCTCTGTCGGTCTTGATTTTGTTGATTGTTTTAGCCTTGGTTCTAATGATCGGTGGAGCTTGGATGGGCTTTCGGTTTGGTTCTGGGCAGCTTGAATAGATTATATTAAAAAGCCGATTGGTTTTCCAATCGGCTTAATGGAATCATATTTTTTGATTAGAGTTTTTTCAATCCGTAAAGATTCCCCACCCGTCATCGTATTTTTCAGCAGGATCGAATCCCTTGATCCATTCCAAAAAAAGTTTCCTGTATTCTTCAATGGCTGCACGGAGTAGTTGAAGATGCTCTTCGGCGTGGGTTTCTTCCATAGCTAGCTGGTAGGTCATGGAATTCAGGCTTTTGGCATGGATTTTCATAAGCATGGCATTTTCCATTTTTGCGACGAAATCAGGAATAGCTTCCGCTCCGGCGAATTTGGCGCTCATAATCATGGCGTCTTCCATCATGATGCTACCATAGAGCTCCTTTCGTGCCTCATCCAGACTTCCGACCAGTGCCCTCGTGAGATCTACGACATCTTTCGCTTTCTTCATTAAGGGGTGCTTGTAGATTCGATCCTGTTCTTTTCGAAAGTCGAACTCATCATCTCCATCGAAATCTGGATCTTCATCATCAAAATCGTCCCACATGATTTTTTTATTTAAAAGGGTAGCTGGTCTTCTTCGTCAGAATGAAAAGTGTCCACATCGAGTGGGGCATTGGCCGCAGAAGTATTTGCTGTGCCAGCTCCCATTTTTTCTACTCGGTATGCTTTGATATCCGTGTACCATCTTCCGTTGTACTCTCGGCTCTCTGGATCAACGCTTAGCTTTACCTCTTCTCCCTCTGAGATTGGGAATTGATCGATTTTGTCTCCCCAAAGGGCTACACACACCTTTTTTGGGTAGTTTCCAGGAGTTTCGATGATGAATTCCTGCTTTCTCCAGGTATTTCCGTTTCTAGAATTACCACTGACCTCTGCCAGTTTTTGAATTACTTTTCCGCTCAGTTCCATAGTCTTTATATTTCTAAGGACGAAGTTAAGGAATGCCTACGGAAAGACCTTGGCAGAACTTACTTTTTGAAAAGACATCTTTTTCGGATTTAACATTTTTTGGCACTTGAATTGGTTTTGTTTTAAAGTTTCCCAATAGTTTTAGATTAGTGTTTACAATTTTGAATAAAATCAGAATAAAATTTGGGGAAACTACGAGGAATAAAAAAAA
The DNA here is from genome assembly GCA_001314815.1 of Algoriphagus marincola HL-49. Taxonomy (GTDB): domain Bacteria; phylum Bacteroidota; class Bacteroidia; order Cytophagales; family Cyclobacteriaceae; genus Algoriphagus; species Algoriphagus marincola_A. Next base: position 7,236 of record LJXT01000091.1, on the reverse strand, counting down.
CCTCAAATCCATTTGGGAGAAGTAGTCTAAAACACTACTTTTAAATCCATTTCTCACTAAAAATCAAAAATCACCAAAATCTATACTATGGCTTAGACTTTTACGTTGTTCATAAACTATAAACAATGAGTAAGCAGATAGGACCCCGAGATGGTGAGTTGATCACGCAATATCGTAATGGCCATGAGGCCGCCTTTGATCTATTAGTAGATCGCTATAAGTCAAAAGTATTCACTACTATTTTTCTGATCGTAAAAGATCAGGATTTGGCAGAGGATCTCTTGCAGGAGGTGTTTGTGAAAGTCATCAACACGCTAAATTCTGATCGATACAATGAAGAAGGCAAGTTTCAGCCTTGGATCATGCGAATCGCGCACAATTTGGCAGTAGATCACTTTCGGAAAGCTAAGCGGTATCCGATGGTCATGATGGAAGATGGTTCCAATGTGTTCAATTCCTTGCGTTTTTCAGAAGGAAATGCGGAAGATGAAAAAGTAAAAGAGGAAGAGATTGCACTTGTCAGAAGATTGATCGATGAATTGCCACAAGCTCAAAAGCAAGTGCTGATTATGCGGCACTACATGGATATGAGTTTTCAGGAAATTGCCGATCAGACAGGTGTGAGTATCAATACAGCTTTAGGAAGAATGCGCTATGCATTGATCCACTTACGAAAGAAAATGAAACAAATAAATTTTGCCTATGACAAAACTATTTACCCCAAATGACCTGATCAGATATATCTATCAGGAAATGCCGGAGGTAGAACAAGAACTCTTAATGCAGGCCTTGCGGGATGATCAAGATCTTATGCAAGAATATTTAGAAATGCTGAGCACAATAGAGTCACTCGATCAAATCCGACCGCTACCTTCGGAAAAAGTAGTAAAGGCTATCAAATCGAGAGCTCATTCTACGGGACTTCAAAAAGTCTAAGGAAACGGTAACCCTGTCATTAGGCAGGGTTTTTCTTTTTAGCGTAGCGAATTAATAAAGCCTTCCACGTCTGAAATCACCGCGGCATAAGTAGCTGGCGTAAAACCATGTCCTTGTCCTTCAATGATTTCATATTGGAAATTGACCCCGGCATCAGTTAATTCGGCTGCAAGCAAATCACTCTGTGAAATCGGTACTACCGTATCTTCGGTACCATGGAAGAAGATACTGGGAACAGTAAAACTACTTACAAAATTTACCGGGCTAGATTGGAAATAAGCATCTGGATTTGACTCTGGCGTCCCTCCTAATAATGCTGTCAATCCAGATTCCGTCACAAAATTGAAACTGTGCAGTGATTCAAGTTCAGTAGGGGGGAACAAAGCCATCACCGCCTGAATATTGCCTATTTCTTGATGTTTATAGGCATGCAAAAGTGCCAAATGACCTCCTGCACTTGCGCCAGAGAGATATATTTCATCGCTGATATTCCATGAAATTCTGTTATCTAAAATGTGTTCTAAGGCGGCAATGACATCATTTTCTTGTGCCGGAAAGCCATTACTATCATCAATGAAGTTGTAGAGTCTGTAGTTGATGGCGACAAAGGCAAAGTCTGGCAAAGCTTGTTCGAAGGCTGTTCGAAACTCCAAAAATTCCTCCTTTGATCCATCTATCCAAGCACCGCCATGTATATATATAAGTATAGGGGTGTCTTCCAAAGTCCTACCGGCAGGGAGAAATACATCCATTACTTGTCGGGTATCTGTTCCATATGCCTCATTGGTAAGTTCCATGGCCATCAGAGGGCCATCCGGCAAGGGGTCATCCGTTGAGCTACATCCCTGAAGAAGAACTACTGCAAAAAAGAAACTGTAAAAAATCCATTTTGAAGCTTTTGATAAAAATTGTTCGCTTGTCATATTAAAACCATTTGATAAGTGATTGAATAATTTGTTTTGTTTTTATTCCGAAGGGAGGTCGTAGAAGGGTCGCATTGTTCAAGCCCACCCGTTGTTTCAATACGGCTTTTTCATTGCTGAAAGCTAAGAATCCATAATATCCATGAGCTTTTCCAATTCCGCTGTTGTTCACACCCCCAAAAGGTAACTCATTATGGATGAAATGGAGCACACAGTCATTGATAACTGCTCCTCCAGCACTTGTTTGGAGTAGCACTTCTTCGTATTGCTTACTTTGATCAAAAATGTAAAGCGCCAAGGGTTTTGGCTTTTTATTGATATAGTCAATGGCTTCTTGAAGATCAGTGTAGGTAAGAATTGGAAGAATAGGTCCAAAAATTTCTTCTTGAGCGACTAGCATTTCATCCTGCACATTGGTAAGCAAGGTGGGTTCGATAAATCGATGGTGATGATTACTTTTTCCTCCAAATTCTATTTCAGCTCCCTTTTCTGCTGCATCATCCAAGTAGGATTTCAATCTTGAAAAGTGCCTATCATTCACAATCCTCGCCATATCCTTGGAGTTTTCTATCCCTTTGTAGTCAGGGTCATACATTTGCTGAATAGCCTGCTTCAATTCAGCTAGAAGTAAGTCTTTTTGCGATTCATGCACCAAAATATAGTCCGGAGCGACACAGGTTTGTCCGCAATTGACCAGCTTTCCATAGATGATCTTTTGCGCAGCATCTTTGATATCTGCGGAATCTGTGACGATAGTTGGGGATTTCCCTCCTAGTTCTAAAGTGACGGAAGCCAAGTGCTTTGCAGCATTTTCCATGACGATTTTACCGATTTGCGGGCTGCCTGTAAAAAATATATGGTCAAAAGGCAAGTCTAAAAGTGCCTGTGCTGTAGATGCATCCCCTTGAATCACCGTCACTTCATCCTCATTAAATATATCTTGAATCATTTCGGCAATCAAAGCCGAGGTATGGGGGGTGAGTTCAGAGGGTTTGATGATGGAGGGGCAGCCAGCGGCGAGCGCCGAGACCAATGGACCTATGGCGAGATTAAATGGATAATTCCAAGGCGAAATAATTAAGGCTACACCTTTTGGTTCAAATTGTACTTTGGCTTTAGTCCCAAGCATGGGCATCGGAGTAGATACAGACTTTGGCTTCATCCAAGATTTAAGATGTTTGATAGCATGGTTGATCTCGGAGGTTACCGGAAAGATTTCCGAAAGATCTGTTTCCGTTTCCGGTTTTTGAAAATCTTCCCAAAGAGCTGTTCTGATGGCTTGTTGATGATCCTTGATCCAAGATCTAATTGCCTTTAATCGATTGATTCTTTCCTGAGCTGTAGAAGACCTCCATGACACTGCAGTTTGCTGCTGTTTTTTCAGGATGTCTGTAAGATTGCTTGTCTTTAGTTCCGAAGTATCGTCCATACACTTATCATTTTCTGAGATCAAGATACAGAAAGGGTCTCAAAAGGCTGAAAATTTTGTGCAATAATTAATTCTGTACAAAAAGCAGGCTGGAAATAATTTTTTCCGAATTGTTTAATAAATAGTAGCTAAGTTTAAACAAAAAAGTGTTTTAGAGGTATAAAAATTCATTTCATACCAAAAATTTTGCATTACGTATCAAATTTTTTTGAAAAAGGCTTGGAAATGAAAAACATTAAAGTGTATTTTTACGACAAATTAATGCCATCGTATCTTCTTTTGAGATTTGGTGGATATAAGAATCGAGAAAATTTTAAAAGCTATGAATACTTCTACCTTGATTTTCAAATCCAAATCAGCCCCTCGGGTTTCCATTTTTGGATTATTGTTGTTGATGTTGTCATTTTTCACCATTTCGAGTGTAAACGCGCAGAATATTAGTGAGTTAAATCAATTTTTAGGGACTCAGGAGGCCTCAGAACTCGGGATAGATCGAGATTACCTCTACGGAAGTCAATCGATCATCTATGTGACGCAAGGGAGAATTAAACTTCCGGAAGAAGGAAGTGCTCGAAAAGCCGATGTAAGAATGAGTGGGATAAGTCGTCTATCTGAAGTGGATGATGCTTTGGAATCTGTGGAGATTCTTCAATTAAAAGTTTCTAGTGACGCGGATAAAGCGATTGCTTTGCCTTCCGGTATCGAGGAGCAAATGCCTTCTCTAAAGGTGGTTTTCATTTTGTCTCAAGTGCCGATTTCCCAATCGGATGTTCAAGCTATGGTTTCATCTATTCAGGATCCAGCGGTGAAGATTCTTTACTTCTATTCGCAGCCTGTCTAATTAAATAATTCAGATCTAAATCCCATATATTATGGATCAGCAATACAAAATTTTTGGAAAAATCAACGGGGCAATTGCCTTGATGATATTCTTGTTTTTGGGTGTTTTCAATGAGTCCTACGCTCAAAACCAAAACGTCATTCCATTTACTCAGCGGGTAGGAACTCCTGGGCCGGATGATGGCATTTTTCGAATCAAGGGTGACTACACCATGATTGGAAATACCAATCTAACTTTGGAGTTATATGATGATGACGAAAACAACTCTCAAAATGAAATGATTTATGTGGATATAGATGGAGACACCCAGACGCTCAACTCCTCTTCATCCACTTTGGTCTTTTCTCAAGAAAATGGGATTGATCCTTCTTGTTCGGAGATTCTTTATGCCGGATTGTATTGGTCAGGGAGATCTAATTCTGATCAATATTTGGTTAATGTAGGAGGAAGAACTCTAGACAAAAGGCAAGTTAAACTCAAAGGTCCTGGTACCACCAATTATACGCAGATTACCGCTTCTAATTCTAATATTCAGTATTCATCTGGAGGTAATCTGGCCGACATTTTCGTCGGTTATGCAGATATCACCCAATATGTAAAAGACAATGGTCTAGGTGAATATACTGTTGCAGATTTAGCTTTAGTCGAAGGAAATGGAGGTGCTACTGGCTATTTCGGTCAGTGGGGTATTGTAGTAGTCTATGAAAATGAAAGAATGCCTTGGAGGGATATTACCTTGTTTGATGGTTTTTCTTTTGTACGGTCTCCTGGATTTGGAGCATTAGCTGAAGGGATTCTTCCGATAACTGGTTTCAATGCTGCTCAAAATGGGGATGTGAACGTGAAGCTTGGTGTAATGGCCGGTGAGGGAGATCGGGGTATTCCTAATGATTTCTTGGAAATTGAGGCAGGAGTCAATACGAATGATTGGAGAAGACTTCGTCATCCATTAAATACTACAACCAACTTTTTTAATTCATCCATCTATACCCCAAATAGGGATGCAAGTAATAATCTTGTTGTAAACCCTCGGAATCCAAATATCCTGAATAATACGGGGATCGATATTGCCATGTGGAATATCGATAATTCGGGGAATCAAATCATTGCAAACAGTCAGACTTCCACGCGATTTAAGTATGGAACGACTCAGGATCTCTATGCTATTTACTTCGTAGCCTTTGCTGTGGATGCCTATGTTCCTGATGTAGAGGCTTTCCATCAATTGATTGATATAAATGGTCAAGGACCTGGAGCTACTATTGAGCCAGGGCAAGAAGCTACGTTCACTGTAGATTTGACCAATAAGTCCCTGACGGAAGGAGATGAGCAGGGTGTATTGGAAATTGCTGTTCCCTTTGGTTCAATTGTAGATGTAGCCAGCCTTTCAGGTACATTTCACCCGGATGTAACCCCTGCTAATAATAACGCTCCATTTTTTGACCCCATAACAAACCGTATAGTTTGGGAGTTTGGCGATTTGCCTTTATCCAGTGATGTTGACTTGACTGTTGATGATGTTCTTGCTAGGCTTACTTATAAATTAAGGGCTACGGAAGATTGTTTGATTCTTTTTGGCAACAGCTGTGATCCAAGTATGAGTGTAGAGGGAACCGTTTCAGTAGTAGGAGCAATTTCTGGATCGCCTTTAGTTGATGAGCTAATAATTGACCGAGATACATCGGATCCTTGTGCCGGTGATACTGGATTACGAGGGCCTATAGAAATTCCTTTTAACACCAGTAATTTTCAGTGTGGTGATTTTATAGCTGACTTCGAATTCTGTGCCCCTAAGGATGAAGTTACGCTGGCTGAGATCGAAGCGATTTATGATTTCCCTGACGGATATACATTCTATGACGGAACGAATAGAAGCGAAGCTAATCAGTTTGATGCAAATACTCCTTTCCCGGGAGCTGGCACTTACTATGCATTTCCGTTTGACTCGGATATATTCTCTGGTTGCTATACAGAATTTAGGATTATTATCACTCCAGAGCCTAACCTGGTAATCAATGATCCTGCTGCTGTTTGTACTCCAGGCACAGTTGACTTGACTGCAGCTGCGGTTACTGCGGGAAGTGATGCTGATTTGACATTTACTTATTGGACAGACGAGGATGCGACTGTTTCCCTTCAGAATCCAGCTGCTGTAGCCACTTCAGGTACATATTATATCAAAGCTGAGAATGCCGCTGGCTGTTTTGTAATTGAGCCGGTTGATGTTGTGGTAAATGAGACTCCGATTGCGCCGGTATTAGATGTTCCTGCACCAGCTTGTGATGCGACGAGCGTGACTATTACGTTCACAGCTGAGGCTGGAGTTGAATACTCATTGACCAATACATTTGCCGAGTTGATTGTTGGCGGCAGCTTTGATGCTCCGGTTGACAGCAACGGAACGGTATTCGCAAGAACTGAGGGAACAGAGTGTGTGGTAAGCTCACCGTTTACGGTAGCTCCTGCGCCTGCTTCTCCAGATGCGCCTAGTGGGGATGACCAAACAGTTTGTGCTACAGATCCTATTCAAACTTTGATAGCAACAGCGATAGTTGAATCTGGTGCTAAATTGTTGTGGTATGATTCGGAGACTGCTGAAAATCCAATTCTTGGTCAGCCTAGTTTAAATACAATAGGAACAGTAACCTACTGGGCTGAGGCTGTTTCTGCACAGGGATGTGTGAGTGACAGGACTCCAATTACTTTGACGATTAATGATTGCGAGGTAGCAATAAATAAGACAGTAGGTGTAGATCAGGATGTGATCGATGCTCCTACTACTTTGAATTACACGATCCAAGTAACCAACCCTGGAGATGTTCCACTTTCTAATGTGGTGGTTACAGATCCTTTGACAGATGGAGTTACTCCATTGACTTTGAATTCTGGAGATGATAATTCTAATGATTTATTAGATACGAATGAAACTTGGACTTACCTCACATCATACGCTGTCACCCAAGCGATGATTGATGCTGGTGATCCCATTATTAATACAGCGATTGTAAATACTGACCAAGCAGGTCCTGAAGAGTCTAGTGTTACGACGACGATTACGAGGACTCCGGCGTTGACGATCACCAAGACTGCCGATCCGACAACATACA
>LJXT01000090.1 GCA_001314815.1 Algoriphagus marincola HL-49 | reverse complement strand
TCTGCATGACAACACTAATTTAATTCTTCAGCCTAAGGAAGGAAGCCTAGGCTTCCTTCCTTAAACCTTTAGTGTTGCACTTATTACTTGAATCCGGGAGATAAGGAAATGAAAGTTGGAGAATATTCATTGAATTTTCCTTCAAAAGTGAAAATCTATGATATTATCAATAACGATCTGATTGATGGCCAAAGAATTGGCAATCAATTTACAAGCAAGATTTCTCTAAGTAATGCTGTAAGTCCTATTCTAAGCTACGCAAATGGGAATCTTATGATTTCATATCCTTTTGAAAACTCTTTTCAGGTTTTTGATTTGAAGACAAATAGCCTTTTTGAAAGTACCATAACCTCCTTGATTCATCCGAATACGAAAGAAATTCAATATGTCGAAAAAGATGAGCTAAATGAGTTTGTCAGTAAAATAAAAGCTTGGAATAACGATATTACATTTGGACCAATTTATTGGGATGAACAAAATCAAGTTTATTATCGATTAGTAAAAGGAGTTTCAAAGAGTTTGAATCCATTTGATGGTAAGGTTTTTCTATCACTTTTTGATTCCAATTTTTCCTTGATTCAAGAGGAGCAAGTAACGGAATATGCATCAAACCTTTCTTTTGAGTATTTTAAATCGAATAAAGAGATCTGGATAAAGAAGGTTTCAACGGCAGAAGAGGAGTTGGTATATCATACTGTATCCTTATCTAAATGATTTTTAAATCCTTTTGCATTGATACGTTACAGATAGTCTTTGAAAAATTTTGGCACTCCCACTTCTTGGCAGATTGGCAAAGAATTAAAAAAGCACAAAATCCGAATGACTTTGTGCTTAATGAGTGGGATCTAAGGGATTCGAACCCATGACCTCTGCTCTGTCAAAGCAGCGCTCTAAACCAACTGAGCTAAGATCCCAAAATGTTTTGCGAAGATAGTCATCCGGTTTAGGCTTCACAATAATTAAGAATCATTGCAAGCATTTTTTTTTGGTTTATGCATTATTAAGCTCCTTTTTGATTCTCATTTTCTTTTTTCGATCGAAAATGGGTATGCCTACCCGGTCAATATGCTTGATTAATTCTGGCTCTTGGATATGATGATAATTGACTAGATCAAAATGATAAGGCATATTGGTTTCTTCATTGAGGAGATAACTGATGTGACTGACTTTTTCAAAGTTTAGACTTTCTCCCTTCAAGGCCAAATCCACATCACTTCCCTCACGGTAATTACCCTTAGCCCTGCTTCCAAATAGAATCACTTTGTCAACCACTTCTTGACTGTCCATGATTTTTAGTATAGAAGACATATCCGATTCCAAAAGTCCAAATTTATTCTTCATCGACTTTTCGTTTGAAATTGTTATGTAGCTGATTTAATATCGGGAAATATTTTTCCTGAATGAGTTTTTCCATTTCTGTAGCCTTTTGCTCATCATACGTGTGAGCAGTGAGGTTTCTGTCTTGTAACAAATCCATCCAATCATGGCCATTTTCTATAAGATTGACCTCAAATGCTTTTTTTAAGGCTCCTCTTGGTGATCGAATATCCACAAAACCTTGCTCTTCCAAATAATCCTTGACCATGTTCCAAGCAAGCTCAAAAGACATTTCAAAAAACTGAATAATACCCGCTTTTTGAACCAAATCCGGATTAGGAATTTGTAAGGCCTTATCCAAATGACCTATGGCTTTGCTAAAGTTAGAAAAGCGTTGTTTCCAACGAATATCTTCATTTTTCATGCTTGAATTCCTGAATTTCTATGCACAAAATACAGCTTTAATCTCGTATTTCCTTTTTTGGCATTTAAGGTCTAGGAATAAACCTTCGAGGTTTTGAAAACCTCAAAGGATTAAACCAAGCTTTCCCTCAAAGACTTCTCGGTGTAATTCCCCTCCTCCTTAGCTAAATCTTCAGGAGTGCCAGCAAAAGTTAAGTGCCCTGCTTTATTTACAACAGTGAGGCCATGGATCGATTGAATACGTTTTATTTTAGTTGCCCGACAATTCTCGGCTTATCGATTTTACTTGAGGAATAAGCTTCAAAAGATAATCTTTGTAATAAGCCAAATCTTTCTCCACAGGGATCAATCTTTTTCCAGAGTTTGCTTGAAACTGATCGTTAAGACTGATTTTTGAGCCAAGATCCCTTCTGATTTGATCGAATAAATCAGGATTTACCAAAGCATTGGAACTCCAATATTCGGGATTATATGCAACCATAGTTTCCAATCCCACAAATCCAAATCCTTTTTCAAGTGACGCTAGATCTTTTTTGGATTGGACAAACTGAAAGTCCTCGAATAGAATTTTCTCTATAATAGTGACTTCACTTCCCTTCTTATATGGCCTTGGATTTCCGATATTGACTGGGCCGAAGAGTTTAGATTTTAATTCTACTTCGCTAACAAATACCTTTTCACTAGAATTTTCAAAAACGATTGATAGGCTCCCGCCCATTTGTCTTTCTCGCCCATTTCGATTTTTTGGAAATGCGATGTAATTGTATTTGGAGAAGTTGATGGTGATACTTTCGATGCTTTCTCCTGACTCTCCCAAAACGATTTTTCCTTCTCCTATGAGAAATAAGTCTGAATTTGCCTTCACGCGCTCCTCGTCTTTTGATTTAAACAGGATGATTTCTTTTCCATTTTCCAAGTCATATTGGTAATCGTAAAACTTAAGATTGGAAGAAGATAATGGCCAAGAATATTCAAAAGCATGTACTAATTCTCTTGCATAAAAAGGCTTTATAAAATACTGATCAGATCGTTCAGTACTAGGTTGAGTGTTCCTTGCAGGAATGGTATCTCCTATCGTCCAGTCCCAATGATGACTTCTCCTCAGTTCTAAGGGGACTAGAAACTGATAAGCGTTACTGCCTGCCCATCCTGCTTGGACAAAATTATAGGGCTTCCATTTTTGACTCTCGGAGTGGAGAGAAATACCACTCGCTTCGAAAAAATCTACATACTTTTCACGCTGTTGCACAGCATAATAACCCCTGAAATTAGACAGAAAAGCTTCTTTGTCAAAAGCAGATTCAAAGCTCTTATTTAGGTGTTTGAGGTGATCGACCGGGTTTTGAAAGGTTCGAATTTCGATTTCTTCCAGTGCGATTTCAGCCCTTTCCAGGAGAATTACTTTTTCTGTATTTGGCTCGACAATGAATTCCCTGTCTTGGTAAAAGAAACTTCGGATAAAAAATGTAATTCCTTCCTCTAAGGTTATATTTCCTATGCTATCGGTGATTCCGTAAACTGTCCCATCCACAGAAAATATGGGTAAAAACGGGATCGGGTTTCTTTTTTCATTTTCATCCTTCTCTAGGATGGAATACTGATGCTTCTTTTGTTCAGCTTCTTGAGCATATGAGGATTGTGAACCCAAGACTAAGCCTGTAAAAGTTATGAAAGCATGTAAAAAGAGGATTGACTTTTTCATTCTGATAATTTCAATCTATAGACGACTATCTTTTCTTCTTGTTCAAACTGCTTTTTGTAAGACCCATAGAGATATGGCTTCTTGTATCCGAAGTAGTTAAATCCCTTCGGAACAGCTTGGTCCAAAAGCAAGGTGTCATTTCTGTAAAGCTGAATTCCGTCTGCTGTTGGGCTACTTTTAGTATAAGCTCTTACCAGAATACCTAGCTCCTCAATAAAATCTAACGTAGTATAGTAGTTGACTTTTGGGCGAAGCTCTTCTCGGCCTAGATCAAATTCCGTTACATCCAAAGCAGTCAGGTCAGGGTAGTCAGTTGTCATGTCTTTGCCAGAATGACCAAACGCATATTGAATCATGCCATCAGCTGAAAACTTGTACAGCAGACTGTCCGCCTCAAAACCCTGAACATAAAAACGGTTTTCAATCGGAGCTATCCCAGTTCCCATTAAATATGGAATAAAGTTACCTCCTGAATAAATAGACGGATAGCCTCCAGAGATTTGTATTTTACCATTGCTCAAATCAAGTATCCCAAGGTTTTTGGCTTCCTCAAAGTAATTTTTATTTAATAAGTAATTGTACTCGGGATGAGTCGAGGATATCTGAATCATCACTTTTTCCTCTCCAAACCAGGAAGGGTTCTGAAATTCATAATGGAGTTCGTAAATGCCCGCGTATTCCGGTTTTGGATTCTTCAACAATTCATCATAAGGCGTATTTTCATGGTAAAAGTCCAAGCTGCCTTTTTGGGAAATAGTCCAGTTCTCCTCGATGATATAGTAGTCATAACTCCCGCCTAAAAGGAAAAGTCCTTGATCTCCGTTAGCCATAGCAACAAGGCCTCCCTTGATCTGATTTGGACCTTCACCAATTCCTATTTGTGTCTGTTTTAGGCTCAGATCGTCTGAAAAAACATAAATTATTCCGGTTCTTTTATCCGCGAGAATAATCTGATCATTAAAAATCTTCCAAATTCCGCTGCCGGAGAATATAACCTCCTTATTCTCAAGAGAATCAATTTCTAAGGAAGTATTGCTGGTTTTGGTGATTCGATGATAGTCGATCTCTTCCCCGTCAAACTTTACCTTTTCGGCTGGAGAACAGGAAGATGATAAAATAATGGAAATAAAAGCCCCGATCAAAAACTGCTTTTTTGATATCAGGGAAATTAAAGATGAGTTATCGGGGCTTTTCATTAGTTTAACAGTTGATTGGATAAAAACCACAAATACCTTGTCCAGATTCAAACTCTGCACATTGTGGTCTTAGTGAAATGTGATTTCCTGATCCACAAATTTTGTTTCCTTCATCATCATTTCTACAACGACATTTCAATGTAGTTGAACCAGGGATACTTATTGTCTGTGCATTCGTAGATGTTTGGAATAAGTTTGACCCTACCTCCAAGAAGGGACTTTCTAAAGAAATATTCAGTGGGAGCCCCAATGTAAATAAAACTATGATGGAAAACGTGATAATTTGAGGTCTTTTGAGAAGTTGCTTTTTCATCTTTTTTCAGGTTTAAATTCAAAATTGATTTATTGAAATATGTTTAGGCCTGTAACTAATTTCAATACTAAGTAAAAAAAGAAACCTAGTTGTCAAGAAAAATCAAAAAAATCTGATTAATTTTTTAAAAATTGAAGATTCTAAAGCGCTAGAAATTAGTGAGATTCAAGCAAAACTCTCCCTCAAATACTCCGCGGTATAATTCTCTTCTTCCTTTGCCAAATCCTCAGGAGTGCCGGCAAAGGTTAAATGCCCGCCTTTATTCCCGCCTTCTGGACCCAGATCTATCACCCAATCTGCGGATCGGATCACTTCGGTGTTGTGCTCGATAATAATGACCGAGTGACCCTGGTCAATCAATGCATTGATGCTGTGAAGGAGTTTGCTGATATCATGGAAATGCAAACCTGTCGTCGGTTCATCGAAGATAAAGAGGACCTGATCTCCGGATTTTGTCCCGCCTTTTCCCAGAAATGAAGCCAGTTTGACACGCTGAGCTTCTCCACCGGAAAGGGTATTCGAACTTTGTCCCATACCGATGTAACCCAAGCCGACTTCTTGCAAAGGCTGCAGCCGATTGATGATCTGAGTTTTGCCTTTGAAGAACTCCATGGCCTCGTCGATGGTCATATCCAAAACCTCGGAAATATCCTTGTCCTTGTATTTGACATCGAGAATTTCATTCTTGAAGCGTTTGCCTTTGCAGGATTCACAGGTCAAATGGATGTCCGCCATAAATTGCATCTCCACCGTGGTGGTTCCTTCTCCAGCGCAGGCTTCGCATCGTCCACCATCCACGTTGAAAGAGAAGAAAGCCGGTTTGTATCCTCGCTGTTTGGATACCGGTTGGTCCGCAAAGAGCGTTCGGATGGCGTCATATGCCTTCACATAAGTAACGGGGTTGGAGCGAGAGGATTTTCCGATCGGATTTTGATCGACAAACTCTACCTGAGTGATCCGCTTATGATCGCCCTCGATTTTATCGAATTTTCCAGATTCATCGATGACAGTTCCCAGCATTTTGCCTAAGGCAGGATACAATACTTTTTTGATTAAAGTGGATTTTCCTGAACCCGAAACTCCCGTAACCACAGTCAGGGTATTGAGAGGAAACTGTACCGTCAGATTCTTCAGGTTATTTTCCCGAGCGCCTTTGACGATGATGGAATCCTTCCATTTTCGATTTCCCTCTTTTCTGAAAATCTGCTCTTCTCCGCGTAAGTATCGAGCGGTATGGGTTTGTGCTGAAGCGATCAGCTCTTTGATGGGGCCTTGGAAGAGTAGTTCCCCGCCGTGAATTCCCGCATCTGGTCCGATATCGATAATCTGATCGGCGGACTTCATTACCTTATCCTCATGCTCGACGACGATGACGGTATTTCCCATGTCTCTGAGTGACTTTAATACTCCAACCAAGCGATCGGTGTCGCGGGGATGCAAACCGATGCTCGGTTCGTCCAAAATATACATGGACCCGACCAGTGCCGAACCCAAAGAAGTCGCCAATTTGATGCGCTGATATTCCCCTCCTGAGAGGGTTGAAGTCAATCGATTCAAAGTCAAATAGCCCAAACCCACCTGATCCATAAATTCCAGACGGCTGACAATTTCCTTGAATAGCCGGTTGGCTACCTTGGCTTCATGAGGTTCTAGCTCTAACTGATTGAAAAAGACCAAAGCCTCATCAATCGGCATCAGAACGATATCGGTGATGGATTTGTCCTTGATTTTGACAAAGCTTGCATCTTTTCGAAGGCGCGTACCCCGGCATTCGGGACAGGTAGTCCGGCCTCGGAATCGGGAAAGCATGACCCGATATTGGATTTTGTGGGTTTTGGTTTCCAGATCTTTGAAAAAAGCATTTAAACCCTTGAAATATTTGTTTCCGGTCCAAAGAAGCTCCTGCTCTTTTTCGGTCAAATCTTCGTAGGCCCGATGAATTGGAAAGTCAAATTCGATCCCTTTTTTCAAAAGTGGCTCCAACCAAGAGCGAGAAGATTCTCCCCGCCATGGGGCGATCGCTCCCTCGTATACAGACATAGTTTTGTCAGGGATGACCAAATCCGGATCGATGCCCAAGACATTTCCAAAACCTTCGCAGCGCTTGCAGGCACCATAAGGGTTGTTGAAAGAGAAAAAGTTGACTGAAGGCAATTCAAAGCTCATTCCGTCGAGTTCGAATCGATCGGAAAATTCTTTGGTTTCCTTTTCGGGAATGGTGATTTTGCAGTCTCCATGTCCCTCGAAGAGGGCCGTTTGGACCGAGTCAGCTATTCGGAATTGATTGTCCTCATCATCTTTTCGGACAGCCGCTCGATCGATCAGAATTTCGTAATTCCCTTTTTGGATTTTCTTTTCCTGAAGCAAATCCTCTACAAAATAAGCCTCTCCATCAATTAGAATTCTTGTGTAGCCTTTTTGCAAAAGCAGTTCCAACTCTTGCTCGATTTTCCTCCCTTTTGCCACCTGAAGCGGGCAGGAGATCATGACCTTATCTCCTTCTTCAAAAGAAAGGATGTAATCTACAATATCCGTGACAGTGTGATGCTTCACCTCATTTCCGGAGATGGGCGAATAGGTTCTTCCCACCCGAGCAAAAAGTAATTTTAGATAATCATAAATCTCAGTGGTCGTTCCTACCGTCGAGCGGGGATTTTTGGTACTGACTTTTTGCTGAATGGCGATGGCTGGTGCTACTCCCCGGATGTATTCGACCTCGGGTTTTTCCATTCGACCGAGAAACTGACGGGCGTAGGAACTCAGACTTTCCACATACATGCGTTGGCCTTCGGCAAAAAGTGTATCAAAAGCGAGGGAAGATTTGCCGGATCCCGAGAGTCCTGTAATAACCACAAATTTATTTCTGGGAATGGCTACACTCAGGTTTTTTAGGTTATTGACCCGGGCGTTTTTGATGATGATATATTCTTTGGGATCGAGTGAATCGATATCTTTTTTTGCTTTCAGGGTGCTCAAAGTCATAGCTGGCAAAGTTAATCATCTAACCCTAGAAGTCATATTAAAGTTTGAGGCATAACTGGCCGTTTCCCTTCACGGCGAACCTGGCTGCCTACAAGGCAGTGAGTAACGACTAAGCCCACCTACTGGAGTACAGGTAGCCTCTATCATGTTCGTTACTGCGAGTACCTAAGGGTAAAGCAGTCTCCCAAGACATCGGACTAAATTGATAAGATTTCTTCCTGCCATCTGAATTAAGAATAGCTTATGGCGTTTGGTTCTGGCCCTACCGATGACATATTAAATTGAGCACATTAAGTGCATGTTAGTCCGAGCGGCGGTGTCGAGGACCCTTCGATTTCGAGACTCACGTCTCTCAAGTGCTCAGGGTGACTAAACGACCGCTCAATTTTAAACTTCTGTCATCTGGTTTTGTGCATTCTCCCAAATGTTAAACCTCGCAATGCCAGGGCAACTTTGGAATTCCTCAAAACTCCCATCGGGTGAAAAGTCCAAAGTTCTGAGCGGTCTGTTTTTCTGGACCGTAGGCATCCCAGTTTGCTCCGATACCAAAACCAAGCGGGCCTTTCTTCAGACCAGCACGTAGATAGAGAAAACTTCTGTTGTGCACGGATTCCGAAATCCCTTGAATGTACATAAACTGCAATCTTGAATAGATGGACCAGGTATCGTTCAAAGCTGGTTTGTACTCATAGATCCCAAAAAGCTGCCCATCTGCTCCTTGATTAGAAAGAAGATTCACAAAGGTGAGGGCTAGTATTTCCCGACTAGCGAAAACATGCTGCACTCCTACTAAAGGCATGAATCCCGCTTTTGAATTTGCCTCAGCTCCTGCAGTGAGGTGAAAGCCACTTTTCCCTAGTTTGTACGTAACCTGAACAGGTGCTACAATAGAATTTCCCAAGGTTTGCTCACGGTCATAATTTTGGGCAAAAATACTAATGGCTACCAGGCTAAATTTGCTTGTAGGGCTAAAATCTCGCTTGACTATAAGTTGGAAATCCATGCGCTCGTGCCCAAACATCACTTCGGCAGGAATCGGGGTAGGAGGTGCTTGAGCCTCAGCTGAACCATGAAAGGCAAAAAGGAATGATGAAATTATAAGAGTGATTTGGATTGCTTGAGGTTTCATTTTGGATTCTCCGAATGGTGAATTCAAAATTACCCTAGGTTGAATTCCTAAACCTTGCTCTATGTCAATGAATTAACTAAAGTTCTGATTTGATGCGGCTTAAGGTGTATGGAGTGATACCTAAGTAGGATGCTACTAAACGATTTGGGATTCTTGATAAAATGCCGGGGTATTCTTCAAGAAGCCATCTTAATCGATCCACAGCGTTGAGCCCTTGAAACTGGTAAATTCTTTTCTGAGAGGTGATATAAGCCTTTTCTAGCATATTTCGATACACTCGGTTGATGGCAGGAAGATTTTCTACCAGCTCTAAAAAAACGGCTTTGGGAATATACAGCAGTTCGGTTTTTTCATTGGCTTGGATAAATTCTTCCGATGGTAAGCCCGTGATAAAACTTGTGAGATTGCTGACAAATTTATTTTCTAAGGCAAAGTAGCGAATCAGTTCTTCGCCCTTCGGATCAATCTTGTATAGACGAAGCGAGCCTTTCAAGATGAAGTAATTGAATTTGCAAACCTCTCCTTCCTGGAGCAGGAATTCGTTTTTTGATATTCTTTTAAAAACAAATGATTTGACTATTCTTTCCTTTACCTCCTCATTCAAAGGATGAAGTTTTTCGATGTAAGCATATAAGGGGCCAAATTCTTTCATTTTAAAATAGGCTGACCGTGGACAGCGGGTTTTTTTACCATAGGACAAGATATCCACCTTTACCGGATTCCCCTAAAATTAATCCCGGGGAATATTTCACTCTACTTTACAACCTTTACATTTCTTACTTTCCAACTTTATTTCCTTTTCTTCGCATCATGGATTTTCAATTTCTCCTAGACGGACTGGCCGATGGACTTCAGGCGATGACATGGCTGGAGGCGGTCGCTGTTTTTTTTGGGATTGCTTCGGTATTTTACTCCATGCGGGAACATATTTGGGTATATCCTACCGGGATCATCTCCACACTGATTTACGTTTGGATTTGCTATAAGTACAAGCTCTACGCGGATATGGGGATCAATGCTTACTACTTCAGCATGTCCATTTATGGCTGGTATGTCTGGACGCACCCTCAGCCCCATCAGGCCGTTTTGCCCGTCACTTGGCTCAAGCCAAAAGGCTGGTTGATCGCCATTCTCCTATTCCTTTCCTCTTATGGAATCTTATCATTTGTACTGAGCCATTTCACCGACTCGGATGTACCCTATTGGGACTCATTTACGACCGCTTCGGCATTTGTCGGGATGTGGCTGATGGCCAAAAAGAAAGTGGAAAACTGGATCATGTGGATTATCACTGACTTGGTTTCGGTATCACTTTATTTTTACAAAGGATTGATTTTAACGTCTTTTCAGTTTTTGTTCTTTACTATTTTGGCATTTTTAGGCTTATTTGCTTGGATTAAATCCGCTAGAAACTATGCAAATTCCTAGGCGAATTCTCATTCTTGGCCCCGAATCTACAGGTAAGAGCACCTTAGCCTCTGATCTAGCGGTCCATTTTGACGAGCCTTGGGTGCCGGAGTTTGCACGAGAGTATCTGAGCCTTTTGGATAGGGAATACGAATACCCTGACTTATTAAAAATCGCTAAGGGTCAGATTGCTCTTGAGGATAAATTGGCTCAAAAAGCCCAAAAATATTTGTTCTGTGATACAGATCTTCGAGTGATTCAAGTCTGGTCGGAGCATAAGTATGGGAAGGTTCATGAATGGGTGAAAAAAGAACTGGATCAGCGTGTCTATGATATGATTTTGCTGACAGACATAGATTTGCCTTGGGAAAATGACCCGCTAAGGGAGCATCCGGACCCGAAGATGCGCCAACATTTTTTGGATTTATACCTTGAAATGGCAGATCAAAGTGGCATCACTTGGGAAAAAATCAGTGGAAACCGTTCCGCACGCTTAGAAAAATCAATAGATTTAATCGAAAGCCACTTTAGCCAATAAAAAAATGATCACACGTATTCTTGCTGGTATTGCCCTCTTTGCAGCATTCTCCTGTCAGCCTGCCGAGCAAAAACCTCAAAAACCAAATATTGTCCTAATTCTCGCAGACGACTTGGGGTACGGGGAAGTTGGATTTAATGGACAAAAACTCATCCAAACTCCCCACATGGATGCCTTGGCAGCTAGTGGTAAAATTTTCACCAATCATTATACCGCTGCTCCGGTCTGTGCCCCGGCTAGAGGGATGATTTTGACTGGTTTGCATAGCGGTCACGCCTACATCCGAGGAAATGATGAGTGGCGGGAGCGTGGTGAAGTCTGGGATTATGCGAAAGCTGCTGCAGACCCAAACCTCGAAGGACAGCGGCCACTGCCGGCAGAAACCCAGACAATTGCCAAGATTCTACAGCAAAATGGATACGAAACTGCCCTTGTCGGGAAATGGGGTTTAGGAGGCCCTTTATCCGAAGGGATTCCTACGAATTTGGGCTTTGATTATTTCTTCGGCTACAATTGCCAACGGCAGGCTCACAATCTTTACCCACCCCATTTGTGGGAAAATGAGACGAAAGTTTCCCTGAATAATGAGTTGATCGTTCCGGGTACAAAGTTGGATTCTATATCGGATCCGATGAATTTGGATTCTTACGCAAAGTATTTTCAGCCCGACTATGCTCCGAATGTGATGCATCAAAAGGCGCTTAGCTTTTTGGAGGAGAATTCCGAGCAGCCATTTTTCCTTTATTATGCATCTCCGTTACCGCATTTGCCCCTTCAGGCTCCAAAGGAGCTAATTATGGAATATGTAGAAATATTTGGAGAGGAGGATCCTTATGATGGCTCCAAGGGCTATTTCCCAGCTCGCTATCCTAGGGCTACTTATGCGGCGATGATTTCGCTTTTGGATCAGCAAATTGGAGAGCTTCGCAAAAAAGTAGAAGAAATGGGTCAGTTGGAAAACACCATTTTCATTTTGACTAGTGATAATGGACCGTCCTACACGGGTGGGGTAGATTTTGAATTTTTTGATAGTTCCGCGCCATTCAGTAATGGCTATGGTCGGACCAAGGGCTTTGTCTATGAAGGAGGAATTCGAGTGCCTATGGTGGTGAATTGGCAAGGTCAAATCGAGGCGGGGTCCCAATCAGATCATATTTCTGCTTTCTACGATTTGATGCCGACTTTTTGCGAATTAATTGGAGTAGCGGTTCCTGATCAAACAGATGGGAAAAGCTTCCTGCCAGCAATTTTGGAACAAGAGCAAGAGGCTCATGAATATTTGTACTGGGAGTTTCCAGAGTATGGTGGTCAACAGGCCGTTCGAATGGGGCAGTGGAAAGCTGTCAGGCAGAAACTCAAGGAGGGCGTCATCCAAACTGAACTCTATGACCTTTCTGCAGATCCTCAGGAGCAGAATGACGTATCGGAACAGTATCCAGAAATCCTAAGTCAACTAGAAGAAATCATGAAAAATGAGCACCAGACTTCCAGTATTGAGCGATTTCAGATTCCTGTTCTGGAAAATTAATCACCATTTCCCCAAAGCCAAGGTAGCAGCCTCCACCAGTCTCATCTGGTCAGGATGGTAATTGTTATTGAGTAGAATAATCGTTTTGTTTTCTTCGATAAACCGCACAATGATTGTTTTGTAGCCAGGGTTATCTCCTGTGTGCATGACCATTTTGCCATAAGGACTATTGGGATCCAAGTCCCAACCAAACCCATACGTGCTTTTTGCCCCATCATTTAGCTCGAAAGGAGAAAATGCCTGTTCAAGTGTCTCATTGCTGACCAATTTTTCGGTGTAAAGCGCCTGATCCCATTTCAATAAATCTTCTGCTGTGCTACTGACTCTTCCGGGCCCTTTTCGTTTGCCTAGCCAAAGGGTGTAATCGGAAGATCGAAAGCGATTGGCATTTACATAATTCCCATTTTCATCCTTCAGATGGCCAACAGCAAAGTTTGGGACCTGAGCTTTTTCCTCTAAACTTCTAATGGCTGTACTTTCCATCCCGACAGGATCAAAAATCCATTCTTTGGAAAGCTCAATGAAGTCCCGGTCTGTCACCTCTTCCACGATACTTGCCAAAATCACATAGCCGGTATTGCTGTATTCGTATTTTTCTCCAGGCTCGAAAAGTTTGGGGGGAGCATAGCGACGGAGATATTCTAATATCTCTAGGTTGCCGGCAGCTTTGCTCTTATCCCAATGCTTGTCCATGATAGCCTGATAGTCTGGCAGTCCGGAGGTATGCGTCAAAAGGTGACGAATGGTGATATTTGGATAGGGGATGCTTAGATACTGATCTACTGCATCATCAAAATCCACCAAGCCTTTTTCCTTGCAAATCATGACCATCATGGCAGTAAACTGCTTGGAAACCGAAGCCATTTCAAATACATCATCAGGTTGAAGTGGGATGGCTTCTTCAAAATTCCGCATGCCCACAGCTTTTTCAAAAAGCACTTTTCCATTTTCAGCCAAGAGAACCACTCCGGAAAAGCCTTCCGATTCGGCTCTGTCCAGTGCATTTTGGAGATGTCGTTTTTGGCCGAAGGCCGATAAAACAAATAAGAATACTAAAGGAAAAACGAGTAGACGGTTCATGGTTTTTGGATTTGTCTCATGATAAAATCAATGGTTGCTTCGTAGGCTTTCACCCAATTGCTGTGAAGGATAAATGAATGAACTTCATCCGGAAAAACCAACTGCTCGACTTCTACTCCCTGTTTTCGGAGGATTTCGGCCAGTTCTACGGATTCTGAGAAAAGCACATTTCGATCATCATCTCCATGAATTAAGAGAACTGGATCTTCCCAATTCTCCACATAGGCCATGGGGGATGACTGGAAAGCCAACTCAGCCATTTCGGGGAATTTCTCGGGCTCATACCAGGAAGCGAATACCGGGATGTCATTATTCCAATTATGCACCCCATGGATATCCACTCCGGCTAGAAACTTTTCAGGTGCTTGTGCCAAACCATGTGCCGTCAGAAAGCCGCCATAGCTTCCACCCCAAGGGATGATTTTGGAAGCATCTACGTCTGGTCTAGCTGCTAGGTAATCTGCCGCAGCCATCAAATCCAGAACTTCACTTGCACCACCCGCGCCGTAGTTTTCAGCTTCCCGAAAGTCTAAACCATAGCCTATTCCTGATCGGTAGTTTAGTGTCAGGGCGATAAAGCCCTTTGCCACAAAATACTGCTGCAACGCATAGGCGTTGCTATAATACTGAGCGTAGTTGAAGCCCAAAAGCATCTGCCTGCGGCTTCCTCCGTGAAGGAAAATGACAGCTGGATATTTCTTGGTAGCGTCATGGTTTGGAGGAAGGAAAAGCTGGGCTCGTGATTTGAACCCGTCTTCCGCTTGAAGATCCAAGCCAAGTGGTTTGACAAGTGTTTTTGGGAAGTCCTGAGGGAAGAACTCTTCTGCAAGTGGCTCAGAGCTGTCATTTCGCCGAATATATGGCCACGCTGGTCGGGTAGCCGTGGCAGAAAGATAGGCAAGACCATTTTCCACACGAACAGGAGACCAGTTGATAGTTCCTTTTTCCGAAAGATCCACCATTTCCAGAGATTCCAAATCCAAGCTGTAGATATTTCTACGCTCGATATCCCCGATATTGCTGGTCAATAGCAGCTCCTTTTTGGTGAAGGAGGTGTTGACTTTTTCTACAAATCCTGGTCCTTGCGTCAGATGAGTGAGTTCACCGTCCTTTGTATCCAAGGCATATAATTGAACCCAGCCGGTCTTTTCCCATGGGAAAATCAGCGAACCATCCGCTGTCCACCAGAGTCTGTCAGCCTCTGCGGGAAGGTCACGTACCACGACTGATCCATCGCCAGGATCAGCGGCCCATACTTCCTTAGCCTTCATGGATTCCAAATCAAGTATCCGGATGCTCCATGGATTTGCCTCCCGATGGGCAGTGAAGGGGAGCTTGTTAGTCACATTTGGGATGCGAAGGTAAGCGAGTGACTTCCCATCCGGACTCCAGCTTGGATAGCTATCATGATCAAGGCTGGTTTCGGGATAAGTCAACTTTGCATTTTGCCTATCCCAAAGCCCTACATAAGAATGGGTAGAACGGTGAGAAACAAACGAAATCCATCGGCCATCAGGAGAAAAAGCATAAGAAATGATTGAGCCTCGTGCTTTGAAAACAGGGCTGGAAGTTTCATTTTCACCTAAACCCAGCTGATGAAGATCCCGGCCTTTTCTGAAAATGATCGACTTCGAATCAGGGGAGAAAACCGGTCCGCTTCCTTCGGATAAAAGCCTGTTTTCTCCAGTCTCCAAGTCGATTAAATGGATTTTAAAATCGGTGTTTTCCTGAAGTTGGGCAGGATTGGCGGCTTCTCCAGCGGTATTTTTAGAGTTTCCCCGGACAAAAACCAAGCTTTTTCCATCCGGGGAAAAAGTCAATGATCCCAAACCTACTCCTATATCACCCTCGTAATGGGTTATGGGTTTTGCTTCAAAATCGGGAGCCTGCGCGTAAAAAATATTTCGCTCACCTTCTGAATTGAAGATCCAGGCGATAGCCTTTCCATCAGGACTTGCCGTCAGATCCGTGGGGAAAGGCGCGGCAAGGTAATCGGAGATGGATTGAGGTATTCCAATATGAACTAGGAAAAAAAAGAATAGAGTGAGTAATAATCTGTGTTTCATAGCTCAAAATATTTTAGACAATTTAACTATCAGAAAATGGCTTTCAAAGTTCCGAATGACCTTTGCTGCCTAAGATGAAATCTTTTACTTTGAAATTAGCCAAGTAGCTGTAAAAAATATCATGTCCAGAATATTCCCTCTCTTGACCCTCATCATTTTGAGCCTTAACCTGCCTGGTTACTCTCAAAAAAAGAAAGTCGTTTTTATCATTTTGGATGGGATTCCTGCGCCAGAACTGGAAAGCATTAGTACCCCCAATTTGGATGAAATATCAACAGTTGGAGGCTATGCAAGGGCATTTACCGGAGGAGAGAAGGGAGGTGAATCTGAAACGCCGACCATCTCAGCTGTAGGGTACAATTCATTGCTTACTGGTACTTGGGCCAATAAACATAATGTCTGGGGCAATGATATCGAATCACCCAATTACGATTATTGGTCCATTTTTCGACTGATGCGGGAAGCGGAGCCTGAATCGAAATTGGCCATTTTTTCCACTTGGGAAGATAATCGAACCAAGTTGATTGGAGAGCGGAAAGCGGAGACAGGCTATTTGAAGCTGGATATAGCATTTGATGGCTTTGAAAAGGACACGGTTCGTTTCGCCCATGATACGGAAAAGACTTACCTCCGAAAAATTGACAATTTGGTGTCCTTTGAAGCAGCGCATTCTCTCAAAACCCAAGCTCCGGATCTTTCTTGGGTCTATTTGGAGTTTACCGATGCGGTAGGACATCGCCATGGGAAAAGTCCCCAACTTACTTCAGCCATCGAGATGGCAGATCGGCAGGTAGGAAGAATCTGGGAGGCTGTTCGTTTTCGAGAAGAAAATTATGGGGAGGAATGGTTGATTTGGATCACTACCGATCATGGTCGTAAGGCTCCGGAGTTCAAGGATCATGGTGGTCAAAGTGACTCCGAAAGGGAGATTTGGATGATCAGCAATGCCAAAAACTTGAACGAGCGATTCTTTTCAGGAAAGGCATCCATGGTGGATATCTTGCCTACGATTATTGAGTTTTTAGGAATTCCAGTCCCCGAAGTACAGCAGGAAAATTGGGATGGGGCCAGCCTGCTAATGAAAAAATAAAGCTCTGGTTATTATACCAGAGCTTTTCAATTAATTATCTATCATTCCTTTTCGGTTTGGAGATCGCGGAACTGGCCAAAATGCCGGCTGACCACCTCTTTGATTCATTGGAACTCTTCGTTTTCTGGAAACTAATTCCGGTTCTTCGCAGGCCATGTAAACAAGGATTGCAGTCATGATGGCATTGTTTTTCACCTCCTCAAACACGATCTTATCATACGTATCCAGATTGGTGTGCCAGGTGTAGTTATAATAGGACCAGCTAAGCGAACTGAGTGAGAAAGCAGGAACACCCGCTGCCACGAAAGAAGCATAATCTGAACCGCCTCCTCCTGGATTTCCAGGGAAATTAGTTTCTATCTCTCGAGTGATGGGTCTAGGCACTTCTGCCATCCATCTGCCCAGGTATTCATAGCTATCTACAAAGCCCTGTCCAGACAGTTGGGCGATTCGTCCGGTTCCGTTATCCTGATTGAACAATACCTGAATTTTATCGAGGGTTTCCGGATGATCTTCCACGAAAGCTCTTGATCCGTTTAAGCCTTGTTCTTCTGAACCCCAAAGGCCTACCAGAATGGTTCGTTTCGGATTAGGATAAACTTTTTTCAGAATTCGCATTACTTCCATCATGGTGATGACGCCCGTGCCATTATCCGTAGCACCCGTTGCTCCATCCCATGAGTCGAAGTGAGCTGATAACATGACATACTCCTCCGGTTTTTCGGTTCCTCTTATTTCACCAAAGGTGTTGAAGGTAGGCTGTACACCTGTTTCCTTGGATTGAGCATTCAGATGGATTTTGGGTTTCTTGCCGTTTTCGGCTAGCCTGAATAAAAGACCATAATCCTCAAGAGATAAGTCTATGGTAGGTACTGTTTTCGTGTATGCTGAGAATATTTTATTAGCGCCAAAACCACGAGACCAGTAAGAGGTGATTACTCCCAAGGCGCCGGCCTCTTCTAATAT
>LJXT01000089.1 GCA_001314815.1 Algoriphagus marincola HL-49 | reverse complement strand
TTGTAGCCATCAATCAGGGCTGTGGCTGCTGCCAAATGTCCGCCTGCCGAACCTCCCGAAGCGATGATTTTATCAGGATCGATCTGAAATTCATCCGCATGCTTTCGAATGAATCGCATGGCTGATTTGGCATCCATGAGCGATTCAAATGGACTGCTTTGATTTCGGGATCTGACTCGATACGCTACCAAAAAGCATACAATGCCTCTTTCTGAAAAGTATCTAGCCTGCGGTTCAAATTGGGAAATCGATCCCCCAGTCCATCCACCTCCGAAAAAGAAAACCATGGCAGGAAAACCATTTTCCGCAGGTTCTGCCTGCGGTCGGTAGACCTCTAGGTTTAGAGAAAGTGTATCGATTTTTTTATAGACTACTTTTTCCTGAGCGAAAGAAAAATGAAAGGATAGAAGGAGTAGTACTAAAGTAAGGTTTGATTTTAGGAAAGTCGGCATAGGGTAAATATGCAGAATTCTGTGGGGAACTTTATTCTGTTTTGAATTCTAGGACTCTTGCGGGGGCAGAACTTGTTTCCCGAGGCATCGAATAGGTAATGGAAGTTTCCTCTCCAGCCTTGACAAAAGGAACAATATTTCCACTCACATCCGTGGTTTTCGAATAAGAGACGGTATCAATTTTCAGCACTGATTTGTCAGTAGAATAGTAGGTGATTTCGAACTCGATGGAATAAATGTCCTGGTCCGTATGATTTTCTACCGCAAAAAGCACCAGATTTATTTTAATCTCTGCCAATTCAACTTGAATTTCTTCTTTTGAACAAGCAGAAAAACAAAAAAGGAGAAAGGACTCCAATGATAGACTTTGGGTGTGAAGTAATCATTTTCCCAATCATATGAGATTCAATTAGATGATTGGTATAAAAGTTAAACCCTGAATCAGAAAATTGCAATTTTGATATTTATTCAATTCTGTCCTAAATCCATGATTTTAGGAAAAAATGCTTTTTAGTAATAACCTGAAAACAATGATGGGCTTATGAATAGCAATACTGCCTTCACTAGAGGTGAGAACATGCGTATCGTTCAGATAAAAAAGTATGTCTTGATGCAGTTTTTTTGTGGTGGAGCGTTTTTGATAAAGCTTTTTGAGGTAGGAAAATGGAAAAATAGGAAGGGAGGTAGAGTTCACGTTGCAGACCAAATTACTGTTTTGATCATTCTTAATGGATACCCTGTCTCCATTCCTATTTTCCATAGAAAAGTCAGCATGGATGATTAGCTGCTTATTTTCTTTCATAGGTAGTTACGCTTATTTTTCCGTTCATCGTCCATTCGGTTAGTTCTTCCGAACCTGCTTCTTTGGGAACTCCCAATTTGAATGAATCAAAGTTGTATTCGATGATTGCATTTCTACCCGTCAATTTATCATACAAACCGATGGCTAGTTCTTCCCAACTTTTTGAATTTTCTGATGCTTTACTCATGGTTTTTTATGGTTTAGTTTATAAAATGTTTACTAATCTAACAGGTAGTATGGGATATTGTTCAGCTTGGTGATTTGTGGAACCAGCGACCTTTTTTGAAAAAGGATAGAGTGTTTTTCTTTCGAAAAAACAGGAAAACCATCGGATTAAAAAATCAATTTGGAGCTGATTTCTGATAATGGAATTCGATCTCAACTGCGAAAGTCTAGCTTTTTTTGGCTCATTTCTTAAATCTCATCTTAATACTAAATCTAGCTACTCCAGTCACTCTTCCCGAAACTCCAAAATATCTCCTGGCTGGCAGTCTAAGGCTTGACAAATAGCTTCCAGAGTACTGAATCGAACGGCTTTGGCTTTCCCGGTTTTGAGGATGGAGAGATTTGAGAGGGTGATGTCCACTTTTTCAGAAAGCTCATTTAGGGACATTTTCCGCTTGGCCATCATGACATCCAGGTTGACGATTATGGGCATGGCTTAAACAGTCAATTCATTCTCAGCTTGCAATTCCACTCCCCGTTTGAATATCTGACTGACGGCAACTAGTATCGCTGCCATGAGGAGAAATTCATATGCTCCACCCATCAGGGAATAGACTTGGTCAAGTTCGAAGCCTTTTTTTGCAAGCCATTTAAAACAGGCGGAGGCAAAAATAATCCCGATTCCGATCTGGAATGCGGTATAACTGACCCTAGCAATCAGCTTGGAAACTTCCTGACTAAATGGATGAACCAAGTCGATTTTGAGAAAAATCCGGATCATCAGGTAAAAGAGATAGGCCTTTAGTCCAAGGACAAACAAGACAAAAGAAATTACTCCGGCATAGTACCAGGGATTGGCCTCCTTGAGAGAGTAAAGATTCAAACCATCAAAAAGATTTTGGGCGACCATAGGATTAAACCAGCTGTAAATAAAGGTGAACAAAACGGCACCTGCTTGTATGCAAAGTCCGATAAAGATGGACCAAATGACCACGGTGATCAGCATCAGCGAGGGCTGATTGCCCCACTTTTCTTTCCATTGAGTTTTGGGAGAGTTCATAGATGTATGGATTTGACTTTCCAAAAGTCAGTAAAAATTTATTGAAAAACAATAAATAATAATTGAAAAAAAATATTTCAAGAAGAAAAGGAATTCTAAGCTTGGTATCTAACCTCAACTAGGTTGGACTGGAAAAATACGCAGTCGTGGAATTACAAATTTGCTTGGATAGGAAGGTGTAGATGTTGTCGTACAGTTGTCGGGACTACGCCTAGTCATAGTAGTGAAGAATTTTCGTGTAAAAAAGTGTTGAATTACCAAATCACTTTTAGTCCCAAGCCCTGATAGCGCTTGAAATTATTATCATCAGAAATAAAAGTCAAATTGCGCCGGAGGGCTTGCGAGGTCAGAATCCTATCAAATGGATCTTTGTGAATAGGAGATTTAAGCTTGAAAAACGAAACTGTATCCTCCATCTCTAAGGGCAGCTCCTTGAAATTATAAAATTGATCAAATCCAGCTTTCAAAATTTCGGGATTATGCCCATTTAAATCCAACTTTCCCGATTGTAATTTTAGGCTAATTTCCCAAAAGCTGACAGCGCTGATATAAATTTCATTTTCTTGCTTCAGGAGGATCTCCCGAATGGGTGAACTGAGTTTATCATTTTCATTAGCAAGCCATAAAATCACATGGGTATCGAGTAAGTACTTCATAAATCGAAGTCGCTTAATTCCTCATCGCTCCACTCTAAGTCTTCCTTGGAAATACTAACCCCTTGGCTATTAAAAAATCCAAGTTTTCGATTGAGTGGTTTGGGCTCCTGAAGGTCTTTGCCGAAATATCCAACTAATTCTCCCGATTTTCCTTTAATAACTTTAATGGTTACACCATTTTTGATCATTTCCACCACTTCTGAAAATCGCGCTTTAAACTCCCCAATATGCATTGTTAGTGTCATGGCCTCTTGAATTTTAACTAAGGTACCTTAAACTTGACAAGTTGTCAAGGAAAAATGAGCTTAAAAATAGAATTGCAAATTTATTTTGATAGAAAGGTGTTCTGCAAAGTACGCCCAAGCTTTCGGTAAACTACATTAAGAGAAGGTCGTAAAAAGTGAATTGTTAATCCGTTTGGATATGAAGGGGTCGACGTCAAACTACACTCAGAAGAGAATTATAAGATTAAGTTTTTGCTAAAATTTTTTATGTTGACTCAAGAATCAGGAAAAAATCAGTTCTTGCAGAAAATTTGATGATTTGAGGTTTTTTTAATCCCATTAGGTGAATTAGTAATGAGGACAAAAAATTATAAAATTGGGATTTGGAGCTAATAATGCAGGAGAAAAAAAGTTTGAAGTGAAAATCGGATCAAATGATTTTGGAGTAGAATTGTATTTTCTAATGAGTATTTCAGTTTGAACAATTGAGAAATGTCAACAGTAAAGATTAGTGTGTTGATGGCGGTTTTTAATACACCCTTTGATTTGGTGAAAAGGGCGATTGACTCTGTTCTTAATCAGGATTTTAAAGACTTTGAACTTTTGGTTATTGATGATGGAAGTGCCTTGGATTTGAGTCTTCTATTGATTCATTATTGTACTGTAAATGAGGGTAAAATAAGCTACATCCGCAGAAAGAATGAGGGACAGTCTCTTGCAATTAACAGAGCCGTCCATTTTGCAAAAGGGGAGTACATTACAATTATTGATGCAGACGACGAATACAAGCCCAATCATTTGTCCTCTTGCCTGAATGAAATCCAGCATGCGGATCTGATTTCTTCCTTTACCGAGACAGTGGTGGCAAGCAATGAAGACTACTATGTAGTGGATAAGCACGACCTCCACAAAAATATTCATGTGGATGACTGCATTCTTTTTGCTACACTTTTTGGCAAAAAAGAAGTTTTTAAAAGCATACGCTTCGAAAATCGATATTCTGCGGATTCTTACTTTTATGAACAGGCTTCCAAAAAATACAATGTTAAAAAGTCTCAGATCCGGACCTATATCTACTATCGAAATATAGCATCCAGTGTTACGGCTCAGCATAAGAAGAGTAGGATGTTAAATTCCTGATCCATATGCTAAAAATTCCAGGTAATATTATTTGCGCCTCACTTTTCACAGGGGTTTATGATGTCAACCGGAATGAATTATTACCCGATGATAATTTACAGTTGATCGAAAAGTGGTGTCAATCCATTAAAAATCTGGACTTAAAGGGCATTATTTTTCACAACAGCTTTTCAGATAAGACCATTTCTGAAGTAAATCCAGGTTATATCCGATTTATAAAAGTAGATTTTGATGCGATACTCAATCCAAACGTGTATCGTTATTTGGTTTATTTCGAGTTTTTAAAAAAATATGGAGATCAGATTCAGCACGTTTTTTTCACCGATATTGCGGATGTGGAGGTAATTAGAAATCCCTTCGAGGACCTCTTTTTTCTTCAAAATTCTGACAGTTTGTTTTGTGGTGATGAAGAAGAATCACTGGACAATCCATGGATGAGGGAGCATTGCACTCATCTCCGTAATTTTATTCCGGAGTTTAAAGATTTTGAAGAGAAAAACAAGAATGAAACACTGCTGAATTGTGGGATAATAGGCGGTAGAACCGAAGTGATGCTGGAACTAATGGAAAGGCTGAGGCATATTCACACAACTTACACGGTCAGTAATCGGACTCCTTATACTTTGGATATGGGAGCATTTAATTTTGTAGCTAGAACCAGGTTTTCGGACAATTTGATCCATGGATTTCCAATAAACACCCGATTCAAACGCTATGAATCCGACAGGAATGATTGTTGGTTTAGGCATAAATAAACTACAGGAAATCCGAAATCTTTTGTATTGCAAACCAGCCTGAAATATTTGGACGGTAAGGATAGTAATATCGGGATGTAATTTGCTGGTAAAAACAGAAGGAATTGCAGGGCATGCAAAATCTCCCAAGCAGGAGTAAAACTACACTCATAAGGGGGAGTGTATTACTTTTCAGCACATTAGAAGTCAGGAGGGTAGATACAAACCCCTTCTCAGGACCTTTGAATTTCTGTGGACGCTGGGTGAGTTTGCAACTTCACCCTGATATTCTCACCAATTTTTAATTGGCTAAATATCTATATTGATAATTTATAAGGAATTTCAAATTCGTTTGGATAGTCAAGCGTTTTACTCCCGTAGTTGTCGGGACTACGCTCAGGTCGACGTCAAACTACACTCTGGCGGGGATCGGTTATTCACCGATTGCTTAGGATTAGAAGGAATCCACGCCAGGTGAAAATTTTCTATTAAGCCTATATAGTTAAATTGATGCGGGAAGTTTTTTTATACAAGGCTGACTTGATCCTAGAAAAAAATATCGCCTGTCTGGAAGTTCTGATGATCCTTATGTGCCCAGAAAAGAAAAAGCCCTGTCTCAAAAAAATCAGGTTGAGACAGGGCTTTTGGTTTTAGCATGGTCAGCTCCTGGGATATTTATAAAGCAATTGGATTTTTAGTTTTTCCTTTTCCTCCTCACAAATTCCCAATGCGTCGCAAAGATACTGATCAATACTTCCGTATTCTTTGTTAATACTGTCTAATGCTCCTTGGATGAACTCCATTTTTACCCCCATCACTTTTCTAAGGTTTTCAGGATTGATTCCATAGATTGCTGCTGCTGTTATTATTTTTTCTTCATTTCTCCCTTGGGTGTAATAATTTGTCATCAAGTATTCATCTAGGGCAGTTTTTAGATCTACCCCTAAGGCGGATAAAACCAACAAGGAAGCAAATCCTGTACGGTCCTTTCCAGCTGTGCAATGAAAGAGCAATGGGTATTGTTTTTCTTCAAGCAATAATGAGAAAAACTTTTTGTACTCATTCTGAAATTCCATGGCAAAACCTTGATTGGCTGCATACATTAAAGAGTCCCAATCGAAATTTTCTTTATTGATATTCTCTAATATTTCTTCATTTCCGCCTGCCATATCCACTCCGATGGGAATGTGCAAATGATCAATTTTATCCAGATCTGGCCAGGTGTCAGGTTTTTCGTCCACCTCAGTTTGGGTTCTAAAATCAATGATTGATTTTACTCCTAATGTGGATACCAACTCAAAATCATCATCGCTGAGACTGCTAAGTTCATCTGAGCGGAATAGTTTTCCCCATTTAACTTGATAGCCGTCTTTTGTGAAAAGTCCGCCTAGATCTCTCAGATTACTTGCTCCTTCAGTAGGTATTCTTCTTTCTGCAAATAGTAATGTATCATCTGAATCAATGGCATAAAATGACATCTGCCTGTTCTCCGAGGAGACATTCAAAAATCCGTTTTTTACAGAAACCTGTCTGCCTATCGTACTATCCCCGTTGATGGCATGGATACTGTAGGGCTCTGCTAGTAATACCTGAACACTGTCCGGTGAAAAGGTTCTTTCCAAAATCACTCTTTCGGCTAAGTTTCTCTCAGCTGGCTTCTCAGGAGGGGGGATGCTATTTCTTTTGATAGCAACATATACAAGCGATCCGACGAGTAGTAATACCAGTGCAATGCCAATGAATTTGATAGTCTTTTTCATATTATTTATTTAATTCTTCTCAATTAATAAAGGCTGAATCTAATTCCCGCCTGTCCCCGTATGGAATAGAATTCGATTTGTTCAGGACGTTCTGAAGAGCCATGATAATATCTTAATGGTTCATTGGTGATATTGTTGAGCTCAGCAAAGATTCTCCACTTATCAGAAATAGCATAGGAAGAACTAAGGTCTACTGTCAGGTTTTTGTCATAAAACCGGTAATGATCAGGTCCCGCTTCGATTCGGTATTCAGCGAGATATTCACCTTTATAATTGGCTGCTAATCGAGCTGAGAATCCTCCTTTTTCGTAAAATATCGAGAAATTATAAATATGCTCTGGTTGATTCAATAGGGTTTCGGTGGTCAGTATTTCATCCCCGTTTTCATTAAATGTGGGGATTATCACTTCTGATTTTGTGTAGGTGTAATTTCCGTTGACACCAAATCCACTCCAAAAACCCGGGAGCGAGGTGAATCTTTTGGTGAAAGCAAGTTCAAAACCCAACAACCATGCTTCCTCAAGATTCTCGGGTTTAGTTGTCCTAACCACTCCGTCAGAAGTTGTTACTTGACTTACATTATCAAAAATAACGTTGGACACGTCTTTGTAGAAAACACCACCAGAAAGGATGCCAACATTATCAAAATAGTATTCTCCCAAGAGGTCAAAGTTATTGGAATAGGTAGGTAAAAGCTCAGCATTTCCCTCAGATATAAAAGTGATATTTCCTACGCTATTAAGTGTTCGAGTGGGGTTAATATCACTGAAATTTGGTCTGGCAAGTGATCGAGTGTAGGCGCCTCTGATATTTGCTTTTTCATTGACTGTGTATTTCAAGTGAAGGGATGGCAAAACTGACGTGTAACTGGGATTCACTTCAAATCGGTTTAGGCTTTCATCTAATGCGAGCTCATATCCAATTATGTTGATATTCGTCTGTTCCAGTCTGACACCACCGGTTAAGGTGATCTGGGGATTGACATCGAAAGTGCCCATCAGGTATCCGGCAGCCACATTTTCTGTTCCATCAAAGGTGTTTAGTTCAGCTGGGCCTCCATCAACGGGAATGTATGAGTCTGTATCATTAAAAATTCCTGAAATCATATTGTTGAAAGCATTTTCTGTCATCATATCGTCTAGGAGAAGGCTTTCGTAAGGCGAATCCAGTTCTTGGATTAATCCTCCCTTGGTATCATAAGGAGCTAAATCAAAATCGGAATAGATCGGGATAGGAACTCTAGGATCAAATAGGCCCACGGGTAGGAAGAACTGTTGTCGCGAAAGTGAATACCTGTTTTTGTTTCTGTATTTTGCTCCAAATTTTAGATCTAGTTTGCTGTTGGCCGAATAGTTGAAATTTACCTGACCCACCCGATCTCTTTCCTCTGTCTCTATTCCAAAGACGCCAGCCAATGTCAAAATCATCTGATTGGGATCAAGTGTTGCATCAAAGCTAGGTTGGAATGCTTGACCACTTCCTCCTACATTGTTTGGGGAATCATAGTCCCAATAGACATAATTATCCGATGAGACATTTCCAAATGTTCCAAATTGTTGGAATTGCCCAATTTGAATACCCGCATCGCTAGAGGGAAGATTGGTATTTCCCCGACCGGCAGTAAAGCTGACATCATATGTAGATGCTTTCCAATCCATAGTCAATCGGTCAGAAATGGGATGTTCTCCCCCAAGTTCTCCGCCATATAGTTTCGTAAAATATCCAGCGTTTCGAACCCAAACCTGAGCTGAACCCAGGTTTTCTGTTTCATCGGGTCCTTCTGGAAAATTAAAATCATGTTGATAAACAAACTCTGTATCTTCAAAAGTGCTGTAGAGGCCTCTTACATAAAGAAAACTTTTGCTACTTAAGTCATACTGTGCAGCTAGATTGAAACCTGTAGTGTTTCTGTTTCCTTCGTAATCCCGAATCTGTTGGTTGTTGATGGAAAAGCCTTGATTGCCAGGGAGGTCAAAGTTATACTCCAATTCATAGTTGTCGGATGCCCAAGGCCTGTTCCAATTCGCAGCTGAAATCAAAAAACCGAACTTTTCACCGATTCTATCACCATAGATCAACGATCCGTTAAAAGCACCACTCTGTATCTGAGCGTTGTATCCTCCGGCCAGGGATAAGCTCATTACTTTATCCGCGGGGGCTGTACGAGTTTGAAAATCAATGGCTCCGCCAATTGCATCTCCTTCCATATCTGGTGTCAGTGCTTTGGTAATTACAGCATATTCAATAAGCTCCGACGGAATAATATCCAAAGCCACCTGTCTAGTACCACCAAATCCGTCGGCTGAAGGAAGTCGGTCCCCATTTACCAAATTAGAACTCCATTCTATCGGCGTACCTCGCACGATCGCAAAACGACCTTCACCTTGGTCCCTTTCAATAGTCACCCCTGGGACTCGTTGGACAGCTTCTGCTGCATTTCTATCAGGAAGTTTTCCGATACCGTCAGCAGCTAAGACATTTTGAATATTGTTGGCATTTTTTTGAATATTGAATGCGCGCATCTCTGAGGGTAAAATTGTCCCGACTACCACAATTTCTCCTAGTTCATCAATGGACTCGGTCATTTTGATTTCTCCCAGGTCCAAAGTTTTTCCACCTTCTAGATTGACCCCGATCTCTACAGACTCATATCCAATGAAGGATAGAATTAACTTAAACTCTCCTTCAGGTAAATTTTGAATTCGAAAAGAACCTCCGTTGTCCGTAATTCCTCCGAATGTGGTACCGGCTATTAAAACCGTGACCCCGGGCAGACTTCCTCTTTCATCTGAAACCCGTCCACTGAGAGAGGCCTGACCAAACAAACTGCTCGCACTTATGAAAATCATAAGAGCCAAAAGATAAAATTTGTGAATAGTGTTGCTCATTAGAATTGAAATTTTTTCCAAATCTATCTGTGCGAGTTTCTTCACGCGTCCAACCCAATTAGGCTGTCCTTTAATTCGTTCAAGCTAATTGGTTCATGCCATTTAATAACTGGTAATCAAATAGTTACAAACATTTATCTTTTTGTTAAGCTTTCGAAATATTGGGGTAACCTATTCGGATTCCGATATTTATTTGTGAAATCTTGGTACAGTTTCCCTGTATTCTTTTGGAGTCTTACCCTTAAGTTTTTTGAAATAGGTGTTGAAAGTCGTCTTCGAATTAAATCCTGATAAATAAGCTATCTGAATAATACTTTGCTCATCGTCTTTTCCAAGAAGTTCGACGGCCTTATCAATTCGAAATTCATTGACGTATTGGTAAAAATTTTTATCCAGTTTTGAATTGAGAGCTTCGGTAATGTGGTGTTTTGGAACTTGAATCTTTGCGGCAAGGTCCTCCAATTTTAATTCAGAGTTGAGGTGGAGATTTTCTTTCAGCATCAAATCCTGTAAGGTGTCCACAATCCATACTGCATCCTCCTGTTTCAGACCAGATTTTTCATACTTGCTTTTTGTTTTCTTATGGCCGGCAGGTTGAGCTAGACGAGTCCGGCTGGATAGGTGTCGTGCTACAGCAAGCGAAAGAAATATGAATGCAGAGTATACGATGCTTCTTATTATTTCTTTCTCAATTCCTATATCTAGGATTGAAATTATGGAAACAATGATTAGAGAAATGGTCAAATAAATAACAGGTGGTTTCAGCCACTTTATTGACTTGATTTGTTCCTTTTTTGAAAAAAGTATCCTTAAAATAATTGCAAAATATCCCAAAATAGAAGGGAGAATTATCCATTTTATAGAATTTTGATACAAATCCAAAATAGACTTGCTCGAACTCCATAGGTAAACTATCACCGCTACCGAAAAAAAGAAGGTGAAAAGGAAAAATGGTGCTAAATGCAAGAGAGTTTTAGTTTGATTGTTTTTTCTTAATTCGCCCTTTTCAATGACATATAGAAGTAAAAGGGGGCCATACCCTAAAGTAAATGAGGAATAAATGTTCTCAAAAAGAAATGAATTGTTAATAATTACATAAAAGATAAATTTAACAACCATGTGGAAAAACATCAAAAGCAGAAAAAATATCAGGTATTTCTCTGATTTTGATGCTTCAAAAACATTCCAAAGAAGAAAAAAGACAACAAAAAGCTGCGAAATGGCAACTGTTAGAAGAAATTCCATGAAAGTAAATGAAACTAAAAGCAAACATTTTTATCTATTCGCAGGGATGAAGTTTTTGTGAAATTTTAAAGTAAATAAAGGTCTTTTATCGCTCCAATCCAGGTATGCTTTGTCAATGCTGATGCCATGAGTATTGTAAAATCTAAGTTTAAGCTTCGAGATTTGGGTTCTTGGAGATCCCCCATCTAGGCGTAATTTCTTCTCAATACCTTTAAGGTTTAATTGAAGGCTGTGTGGTCCCGTAGCTGTCGGGATGCAATTCCACCCTTTTATCCATATCAATTTGTAAATGGGTGAAATCTTAATCACTCCACAAACAAAACTCCAACACCCTTTTCCTTTGCCAGCTGATTAAACGCCGGAATCGCTTCCTGAATCAATCGCTCGCCTTCGGCTTTGAGTGGTTTCCAATCTTCCATCAGTCGGGCGTACTCAGCTTTGGTGCCTTCGTTGACTCTTGGAATGGAGCTTTCGCCATGATTCATCATAAAGAGGAAGTTGGCGGTAAACTTATTCGGGAAGTTCTCGACGTCATCGTAAGCCGTGGATCGACGCTGTACCATATCCTCATCCCAGGCCTTGAGTTCCTTCAGGAGTTTTTCTCCTTCGGTTTTCAGTCCAGCATATGCTGCTTTTCCTTCCAGTCTTGGGAGGAGCTCTGCTAGTTGGTCTTGGTAATCCTTGGCGGTATTAATCATGTCATGCATGGTCTTGACTTCGGATTCCAGTTGGCTCATCCAGGCATGGTAGGTTTGATAGTCCGCTGGAGTCAGCTTGTATGCAGGGATATCTTTGATTTCAGCTTTAGCCTCAGCGCTTTTTCCATCAGCTGTCAAGCGTAGCGTGTAGGTGCCAGGAATGGCTTTGTGTCCTCGGTAGCTGGATTCGATGTAGACATTCTCGATGCCCGGAAGGGTAGGGTAGCGGAGATCCCACACAAAACGATTTAATCCTTTTCGAGTGGAAATGGTCGGTTCCATTGGCGGACCACCCGCCCAAGTTTTGGCTTCAGGATCCCGTTTGGAGGAAATTTCCCGAACCAAGTTCCCTTGTGCGTCCATAATCTCCAAGGTCAATTCAGTAGAATCTGCAAATGATTCAGGAAGGGAATAATGAATGACCATTCCATTTGCCGGGTTGAGGCCTTGAAAAGGATGTGTTCCTGTAAAATCATCGAGATTTCCTCCATTCATGCTGGAATACCAATTTCCCAAAAGGGCATCTTCAGGCGTATAAAGCGTGATTTGATTTACTTTTTCTTTCACCTCCCGCACTACATTCAGTTCGTCCAAAATCCAAAAAGAGCGCCCCGAAGTCGCCACAATCAGATCATTGTGTGCCACTTTCAGATCGGTGATGGGAGTGATGGGAAGGTTGAGTTGGAAGGAATTCCAATTCGATCCTCCATCCCTAGAGATATACATGCCCTGTTCAGTTCCTGCGAAAAGCAATCCCTCTTTTTCGGTATCTTCCCGAACCACCCGGGTAAAGGCTCCGTAAGGAATTCCTTTGGAGATATTTTCCCAGCTTTTGCCGTAATCGGTGGTTTTATAAATGGCAGGGGTATAATCGTTGAATTTGTAGCGGGTGGTGGCAATGTAGGCCGTCGCGGGATCGTGGGGAGAAACGTCGATGGCATTTATCAAAGTCTCTTGCAAGCCTTTTGGAGTCACATTGGTCCAGGTTTTTCCATTATCTCGAGTTAAATGCACCAAACCGTCATCGCTTCCGGTCCAGATGACTCCTGCCTCATGTGGGCTTTCGATCACATAGGCTAAGGTTCCATAGTTTTCAGCACCTACAGCTTCATTCGTAAAGGGAACACCCGGAGTTCCTTGCTTTTCTTTTTCATTTCGGGTGAGATCAGGAGATACTTCTGTCCAAGTTTTTCCCCAATCCTGAGTTTTCAACAAAACCTGCGCTCCATGATAAAAGGTATTTGGTTCATGCTGAGACCAGATGATCGGGGCATTCCAGTTGAATCGGTATTTCATGTCCTCAGCGCTCATTCCGAGGTATTGAATGGGTGCGGCCATGATATTGGTCGAGCCCTGAGTCTGCATATCCAAAACCTCAATAGTTCCCTGATAGCTTCCTCCCAAGACATATCGCGGATCATCCGGATCGAAAGCCAAGAAGGCGCTTTCCCCGCCTGCCGAGTAGTTCCAATGCTCTTCTCCGATTCCGCCCCGACCTAAAGCCAGGCTGGAAATAACAACGGAAGTGTTGTCTTGCTGTCCTCCATAGATTCGGTATGGAAACTGATTATCGGTGTTGATCCGATAAAACTGAGCGGTCGGCATGTTTTTTTGTGTGGACCAGGTTTGGCCTCCATTGAAGGTGATCGAACCCCCTCCATCATCTGCCAAAATCATGTTTTTGGAGTTCTTCGGGTTGATCCAGAGATCGTGATAATCTCCATGGGCTCCGTCAATTGCCTCAAAGCTTTTCCCTCCGTCGAAGGACTTCAGCATTGGGGCACTTTGCACCCAAACGGTGTTTTCATCATTCGGATCTGCAAAAACTTCGATGTAATACCAAGCCCGTTGCGTGAGTCGATTGTCCTTGTTGATCAAAGACCAGCTTTCTCCGGCATCATTGGATACAAACAAGCCACCCAAGTCTTTGTAGGTATCGCTCTCGATCAGAGCATAGACCTTATTGGAATTGGCTCGGGAAACGGAGATGGCCATTTTTCCTTTTTCCTCGGGTAGGCCCTTTTCTATTTTCTTCCAGGTTTTTCCAGAATCTGTGGATTTGTACATGCCCGAACCCGGACCGCCTGATTTCACTTGCCAAGGAAAACGCTGGTGTTCCCACATGGCGGCATAAAGGATTTCGGGGAAATTCATATCCATGGAAAGCTCCACAGCTCCAGTCATGTTGTCTACAAAAAGGACTTTTTCCCAAGTTTCGCCTCCGTCCGTAGATTTGTAGACACCTCTTTCTTCATTGGGAGCATACAAAGCTCCCTGCGCTGCTACATAGACAATGTCGGGATTGGTGGGATGGATTTGGATTCGTGAGATATGCTGGGTTTTCTCCAATCCCAGTTTTTTCCAGGTTTTTCCTGCATCGGTGGACTTAAATACTCCGTCGCCGTAAGAGGTCATGACTCCTCGAGGTGCGTGTTCACCCATGCCTACATAGAGGATATTGGGATTGCTTTCGGCTACGGCCACTGCACCTACCGAACCTGTGGTAAAAAATCCATCGGAGATATTCTCCCAATGCTGTCCGGCATCGCTGGTTTTCCATAGCCCTCCGCCTGTGGTGCCAAAGTAGTAAGTTAATGGATCATCGACGACACCGGTGGCAGTGACCGAGCGGCCTCCTCGGTAGGGGCCGATATTTCGGTATTTGATGGGGAGATTTTGATCAAAATTGACTTGGCCTGCAACTTCAAAAACGAGAAGTGTCAGGACCAAAAAGATACTTTTCTTCATGATTTGGTGGTTTTGATGATAAGATAGAAAAATCGGATGGAAATTTTAAACTGGTCAGGTTTCAGGCTTTGGTATGAATCGCTAAAAGAACATTTAGAAGTGAAAAAAAACTTCAATCGTGAATGGATAAATTGTTGTTTAGGAAGTTTGGACCTCCTCTTCGAATTCTGCGGGAGATAGGATTTTTGCAGTTTTAAACTCCTTAAGGTCCAATAAATCCTTATCGCCAGTTACTAGGTAATCGGCATTTGAAAACTCGATGAGATCCAGTAAAAAATCATCCTTTGGATCCCGACTAATGGTGTTTTTTGGAGTTATTTGAAAATTTTTGGAAATGGTTTCTAATAGTGCTATCAGTTCTTGGACACTCTCTTCCGGGAAATATTTCTTGATCTTTTCTCTTCTTGTAACCATCCTTATTTCAAGAATTAATTGTGCGGTAATGATTAATTATACTTTCCACGAAGCGATTAGGCTTCCCAAGCTTCTAAGACGTTTACCTATCAAAAAACTGATCCAAACATTCGTATCAAAGATGACCTTTTTGCTTTCCCCGCTCATAGATTTCCTTTCTTACAGTTTCAATTTCATCCGAAAGCGTTTTTAAGTCCAGTTCATCCGTTCTAAAGGTTTTTAGTAAGCCTGAAAGCTTACTGTTTATTAGCTCTTCTTCTAAAACCGATGCTAGCTTTAACTTTTCTTGACCAGAAAGTTGCTCTACTAAGGCAAGGATTTGGTCAAATGTTAGATTAAGTTTTGCTGTAGTTTCCATAAGAAAATTAGATTGATACAATTTAACAAAATCTTTTATCAATATGGTTCTGTGTCGGTTTTTTCACCGTGTAATATGTTGATAGGCAGGTATTTCAAGTATATTTTCTTTAAAGTTTTCAAAATCAAAAAAAAGACCAGCGTTCGCTGATCTCTTTCATAATAAGTTAGTTGGTTTTTGAACTCTTTCTTGTTTCTCAGGACTGATGGACCCTGTTTTTTAAACATTCGTTCATGAAGTCTTGTCAAGACTTAGAGGAGTTTCTTTTTGATCTTTATTGCCATATTGATAATAATCAATTATTTTTCCGGTTCCCTCTCGAACTCCCGCTAGAGCGTGAAGTTGATTTTTGTGTCGAGGAACTATTTGCTGGAGCTTTAACTCGCGAACTGCTGCGAGAAGGGGCCTGAGTCCTGGTTTTGTTTGTGCTTGGAGCCTGAACTCGGGTATTTGATCGACTTGGCGAGGACTGCACTGATCTTCCTCTGCTCGGAGTAGTAGCTTTTTTTACAGAAGAGCTTCTCGTAGATTCCTGAACCCTGCCCGAAGATGGTCGGCGATTTTGCGATGGTGCGCTCGATCTTACGCTTCCTTCTCGGCTCCTTGAGCTCTGTCCCACCTGACCACTTCGATTACTTTGTCTAGGCGCTTCATAGGGCTTTGCTTCAAAGGTCTTGCTTTGACTCGATCTAGGAGATATTTGCCTTCCGCTAGTTCGTGAAGGAGCCTGGCTGGACCGGTCTACTCGAGAGTTATTTCTAACAGCAGGACTTGCAGATCTATTGCTAGGAGCATTTTCCAAACTTCGGCTTCGGTTTGGACTAGTAGCATTCACAGATCTTCGGCTTCGCGCTTCACTGGACTCAAGGACTCTGGAAGGTCTTGCCTGCACTGTTCTGCTATTTCGCTCGGATAGCTCAGGTCGATATATGCTTACCCGATTGTTGGATACGGCTACTCGGCCCGGTCTCGGGCTACTCTCTACTCGGTAGACAGGTACATTTCTTCCAGTTACCCGTCGGATTTCCCGACTGCTCGGACCTGCATTGTAGGTATTGTTGTTGTACACGACTGTATTATTGATCACAGTGGTACGATTGATGATTTTGATGCGGGTACGATGTGTTGCGTAGTATCTCCAAGCATATCGATCGTAGATTCTTCGCTGAGGGAGAAATACCCAATGAAAGCTGGGAATACCAATCTGTACACTCACAGAAAGTCTCGGTCCAAGAGGTGCCCATCCATAATATCCACCGCCTGTTCTCCAACTCACCCAAGCAGGACCCCATTTATAGCCTGGAATCCAAGCCCAGCTTCTGTAGTAGTCATCAAAATACCAGCGACCGTAGTGAAATGGTGCCCATCCCCAGTCATAGTAGGATACCCAGGTATTGCCAAACTCAGTCATAGCCCAGTGTCCATTGGTACCATAAGGATGAAAGTCCGGACCTACTGCCGGAAGCCAGATAAAGCCATGTCTTGCATCGCGTACCCAGTCTCCGTAAGGCATCAGTTCATCATAAAATACCTGAAAAGAAACGCCGTGGTAGGTTTCAGCTTTGCTAGGGGTGGAGGCCAATAGACTCAGGGAGAATACGCCCATCATCAGGCCAGTGATCCATCGGGTGAGAAGTGAGGTTTTCATGCTGTGTTGGTTTAGGTTGACAAATAATCGGGGCAGGTTTAGTGCTTGCTTCTACTTTCCAGATGCAATTATTTGGAAAAAGGATGCATGCCAACTAAAACTAAAATCAGGCCAGTTTTCAATTCTTTAAGAAAATCCGTTTGATTTTATTCTCTTATTCGTAAAAAAATTAATTAAGGTTCGATATTAAAAAATATATAGACAAAAAATAATGATTTAATTAATACACATTTATAAAAAAATTAATTAATTGGATTTAATCAATTTGAAAAAATCCAGGAAGGCAATTCCTTTATTTAAAAATCTAAACGGAAAAAGGCCGTTTTCGGGTTTTTAGGCCTTTCTTAATTTTTGCTTAAAAAAATTTGATTTTTTTCAATTCAAGATTTAAAAAGTTCAAGGTTCGGTGTTCAAAACTCATTTGGATTTCCCTAGCCACAAAAGAAAATACCACTTTCTACTTACCACATACCACTTACCCCACTTCCTACTTCCTACTTCCTACTTCCTTCTCCCAGCTCCCAACTTCCAGCTTCCTTCTCCCAGCTTCCTACTTCCCTCTCCCTCCTGTCAACTTCTCCAATACCCAATTAGTAGAAGCGGCAGTGTAGCCTGTTCTGGGACTCTGGGTTTTTCCTAATAAATCATCCACAATCAATTGAATCAAAGGTTGCTGAATGTGTTTGGGCAAATCAAATTGAAAATGCTTTTCGGTGTCACCATCCTTTTGTAGGTGGAATTCTCCTTTTCCAAAGGTCTCAAATCGGATTTGGCCTAGACTGCCATCAATGATGATTTGATCGATCTGATTTTCCTTGGCGCTGGCAAAATTCCAATTTCCGGTTCCCATGGTGCCATT
>LJXT01000088.1 GCA_001314815.1 Algoriphagus marincola HL-49 | reverse complement strand
AACAGAAGGAATTAGGAGTTTACCCGAATTTACAGTATCCTCTCCCAACCCAGTTCAGGACGGGGTTTATAAAGCAAGAAGAGAATTTGCTACCGCTGCTCTTGGAGTGACAAAAGACGTCACGGGAAAAGTGGGAACCGCGGCTACCGTGACTGGGCTAGTTGTTGTTCCTTTTGTCCCGCCTCTTGGTGCTGGGTTGATAACAATAGGTGAAACATTTTCTGCTGTTTCTGGAACAGCCAGTGCTGCGCTAAATTTAAGTCAAGGAAATATAGGGGCAGCTTTTACGGATGGCGCGTTACTTTCAGTCGGTTCATTCGGAAGTGCAGGAATAAAAAGCCTTGAGGGAAGTGTGGTTAATTCAACTGGGCAATACATATTGAGAGGAACCCAAAATACAAGTTTGGAGATTACTAATCATCTAATAGT
Organism: Algoriphagus marincola HL-49; assembly: GCA_001314815.1. GTDB lineage: Bacteria > Bacteroidota > Bacteroidia > Cytophagales > Cyclobacteriaceae > Algoriphagus > Algoriphagus marincola_A. The sequence continues at coordinate 17,569 of LJXT01000088.1, read as the reverse complement.
GCCTGCTTTTCAAAATCGAAAAAAATAAGACATATGCTATTCTTAGGAATAATTAGTTTGATTCTTGGTGCTCTGATACTTTATAAAATGGTTAGACATCCTTTTAAATATGATGACGGAGCCATCAATTTTAAAGGATATGCGTCGGGTATAATATTTATCTTCATAGGTATTTACGTTCTCTTCGACCATTTTAAGATTCTTTAAAATCAATATAACTTATATCCTCACTAACTTAAGGGTAGAACCTGAAAAAAGAGACTTTCACTCTATTCAAAAAACTTTAATCACAACTATTTATCAACCAAAAGAAAAAACACCGATTGAGTTTCTTTTTTTACTACCCTAAAAACAAGAAATCCTTGTAAATCAATTATTTACAAGGATTTTGATATTTTTAAAATTACTTTCTGTCGGGGTGACAGGATTTGAACCTGCGACCACACGCCCCCCAGACGTGTACGCTAACCGGACTGCGCCACACCCCGATTTACGAATTTAGAATCCTAGATGAATCCCTTAATCGGTGGGCAAATGTAAAGTTTTCAGCCAAAATATCCATTTCAAATTCAAAAAATTCCCAAGATTATAAACCCCAGCATTAACTCTTTTTCTTGAAAAGAACCGAACTCGTAGAAACTTTACAGCAATGAACACACAAAGTGACATTTTCACTAATCATCTTCGCTTTCCGAATAGCCTCCGCTCCATTGTTAAATGGACCTAAATAATCTCGATCCAAAGAATCAGGAATGTTGCTGCATTCCCGCTCATGTATCTCAAGCATATTGTCTTTATTGGGGGTGTTTGACAAATAAAAGAATTTCATAATCGGTAAAATTTTGAGGACACTTATTTTGCTCCTTATAGTCGGCCCCAAAATACGAAACATAAAAACACCAAAACATCCCCTAAAATGGGTATTTTTCACCCTTTTTTTATGAATTTTCTCGATCTTTTCTCATTTCACTCTGTCTCATCGGCATAGAATCTATTCGTTTAAAAGTTTTCAATAAATCCAAATCCCTAGATTTACCTGAAGATTTTACTCCTCCATCGAGCCCTATGAGCACCCAATCAGCTCGGGGATTTCTTGATTTTAACTTCAAGAATGATTCAACATTTATATCCAATGTATCTGTCGAAAAAACCAATTCTTCATTTTGAAATCGCATGATGATCAGTTTCCGTTCTTGAATCTCATCTAACTGAGTCTCGAGAAGATTTTTATCAATTGCTTCTTCTCCAAAAATCACTAGCAGCCTGTTCTTCCATCTAAAATCTTCTAAGCTCAAAGACGGATTACTACTCAAAACTACCATAAGAAAAACACTCCAAATTAGACTCATGATTATACAACTTACTAATAGTTAGGATGTTTGAAGAAAATCAAGAAGCAAATTCTCCCACTCATCATCCAGCGAAACTGAGGGTCGACTGACTCCTGCCCTTCTATACCAATACTCTGCATTCCAATCATCTCCCTCCTTCCGGTGGAGATAGGCATGGACCTTTGCTGCTGACTTGCCCGGCAGTTGATCCACTTCAGCATGGGCCATGTCCCAATTTCCTTTGAAATCCCACCAAAGTGAGCATAGCTCTGGTGAAAAACTTGGCAGCGGTTGTTCTAAATTTTTGAATTCTCTGACGGTCATTAGGTTGATCGTTTTATTTGATTTTCAATTTTATTTTCCAATCTCTAAAAAAAATAGGGCTTTCGAATCGAAACATTGCCTGTTTTTCAAAAAACACCTAACAATAATCACAAAATAGAAAATTTTTTACCTGTTGGCTGGAAAGCTAGAAGTTCTATATTTGCCCAATTATTTAACCAAGCAGTCTAAAGAAAAAAAATAAATGGAAAACTTAATCTACATTTTACCAGCCTTTGGGTTGGTCGGATTAGCATACATGTTTTATCTGAGAACATGGGTGAACAAGCAAGATCAAGGCGAAGAAAATATGAAGAAGCTTGCCGGCTACATAAAAGAAGGCGCAATGGCATTCTTAGCAGCCGAGTACAGAATGTTGGCGGTCTTCGTGGTCATTGCCGGAGCTCTTTTAGGTGTCGTTTCAATGTTGGTTGAAACCACCCACTGGTTCATTGTTGTTGCATTTGTTATAGGAGCTGTTTTCTCAGCTATTGCAGGAAATATCGGGATGCGGATCGCCACAGACGCTAACGTAAGAACCACGCAAGCTGCAAGAACCAGCCTGCCAAAAGCTCTCCAAGTTTCTTTTAGAGGTGGTACTGTTATGGGTCTAGGTGTTGCTGGATTGGCCGTATTCGGTCTTTCATTATTACTTGCCCTTCTCGTCCAGTTTTTCATTACAGGAGAGCAGTCATTCTACATGGAAATGACCATCGTTCTTGAAACGCTTGCTGGCTTTTCTCTTGGAGCCGAGTCTATTGCACTTTTTGCACGTGTGGGTGGAGGTATTTATACTAAAGCTGCAGACGTAGGCGCTGATCTTGTAGGAAAAGTGGAAGCTGGAATTCCAGAAGACGATCCTCGTAACCCTGCTACCATTGCAGATAACGTAGGTGATAATGTCGGTGATGTTGCAGGTATGGGTGCTGACCTTTTCGGGTCTTATGTCGCCACCATGTTGGCGGCGATGGTATTGGGTAACTATCTGATCAATGACATCAACAATGGCACTGCTATGAATGACGCCTTTGGCGGAATGGGTCCAATATTATTACCAGTTTTGATTGCCGGCATCGGGATTATTTTCTCGATCGTAGGGTCTTGGTTCATCAAGATTAGTGACAACAATGCCAAAGAGCCGCAGGTACAGGCTGCATTAAACAGAGGTAACTGGGGATCGATCATCTTAACGGGTATTGCCTCTTATTTCATTATTGACTGGATGCTACCTGCAGAAATGCAAATGACATTCTTCGGTAAAGGTTTGCAAACTGTAACCTCGTTCAACGTTTTTGCTGCCGTATTGATCGGTTTGGCTGTAGGAGGTTTGATTAGCTACTTTACAGAGTACTACACTGGTATGGGTAAGAAGCCAGTAATGACCATCATTCAAAATTCATCTACCGGAGCTGCAACCAATATCATCGCGGGCCTTTCTCAAGGTATGATGTCCACATTTGCTCCGGTATTGCTTTTCGCTGCTGCCATCTGGGGAGCTTATGCTTTCGCAGGTTTCTATGGTGTGGCGATTGCCGCTTCGGCCATGATGGCTACCACAGCGATGCAGTTGGCGATCGATGCCTTCGGTCCAATTGCTGACAATGCTGGTGGTATCGCGGAAATGAGCGAATTGCCAAAAGAAGTACGTGAGCGTACAGATATTCTTGATTCTGTTGGTAACACGACTGCTGCTATTGGTAAAGGTTTTGCAATTGCTTCTGCAGCCTTGACAGCGCTTGCCCTTTTTGCAGCTTATGTAACATTTACAGGTATCGATGGCATCAACATTTTCAAAGCACCAGTTCTTGCAGCGCTTTTTGTTGGTGCGATGATTCCTGTAGTATTCTCTGCATTAGCTATGAGTTCAGTTGGTAAAGCTGCCATGGCTATGGTTAAAGAGGTAAGACGTCAGTTCAAAGAGATTCCTGGTATCATGGAAGGTACCGCAGAACCTGAGTATGACAAATGTGTGGAAATCTCTACAAACGCTTCTTTGAAGGAGATGATGCTCCCAGGATTGCTGACGATTGTTTCACCAATCTTGATTGCCTTTTTGACACAGTTGTTTACCGGAGACACCCTATTGGCTGCTGAGGTTCTCGGTGGATATATGGCGGGTGTTACAGTTTCTGGTGTGATGTGGGCCATCTTCCAAAACAACGCAGGTGGTGCTTGGGACAACGCCAAGAAATCATTTGAAGCAGGTGTGATGATCGATGGAGAAATGACCTTCAAAGGTTCAGACGCACACAAAGCAGCTGTAACTGGAGATACTGTTGGAGATCCGTTTAAAGACACCTCTGGTCCATCCATGAATATCTTGATCAAATTAACTTGTTTGGTGGGATTAGTAATTGCACCGCTTTTATCCTCTCATGATTCTCATGGCGAAATGGCAGATGCTAAAGTAATCGAGGTAAAAAAAGAAATTAAAATGGTAGATGGGAAAAAGACAGAAACGGAGACCGTAACTATCTCCAAATAAACGATCAACCCGTTCTTTCGAAAAGCCATTCAGAATTCTGGATGGCTTTTTCTATTTTAGGGGATGAAAAAAATGCTTTTGGGGGTCTTGATTGTCCTCTCTTCCTGCACGGTTCAAAAAATAAATAAATCCCTGACCAAATCGGATGTTTTCGACAAAGGGCATCTGGGATTTATGCTCACGGATCCTTCAAAAGAAAAACCCTTGGTAGCCATCAATGAAGACAAGTATTTCATTCCTGCATCGAATACCAAGCTGTTTACTTTCTATACCTCCTACACCGTATTGGGAGATGAAAAGGTAAATGGACTGAACTACTTGGAGCGAGGGGATTCCTTGATTTTCTGGGGAACAGGTGATCCGAGTTTACTTCATCCTGATTTAGAGGATAGCACAGTCATAGAGTTTCTCCAAAAATCAGAAAAGCAACTTTTCCTTATTGACAACTTTGATCAAATCGATGCTTTTGGCCCGGGATGGTCTTGGGATTGGTACAATGCCTACTATGCCACCGAACGTTCAGCTTTACCGATTTATGGGAATGTGGCGCGTTTTTCCAAAGATTCTACCCAAGCTGGATTCGATACTTACCCGAACTACTTCGAGCAATGGCTTTTTCCTGCACCCGCTCCCTCCACCTATCTGAGTTTTCAGAGAAATCGGTTAAAAAATGAATATACCTATTTCACACCTGAATCAAGCAAGACCTTTGAGCGGGATATTCCTTTTATCACTTCGGCAAAATTTGCTGCTCAGCTTTTAAGCGAAAAATTAAATAAAAAAGTCAGCCTCATCTCTGACGACCACTACCTAAAGCTTGACCCTAAAAAACTTCAAACGGCTCCTGCCGATAGCATCTATGCTCAGATGATGAAAATCAGTGATAATTTTCTGGCAGAGCAGCTGATGCTTTTGGTTTCAGATCAACTGAACAACCGACTAAGCACCCGAGAGGCAATAGAATATGCCAAAGAAAATCTATTGAATGACTTGCCTGACGAACCCATGTGGTACGATGGGTCAGGGCTTTCTTCCCGGAATATGTTTACTCCCCGGTCAGTTATCGCACTCTTAGGAAAGATCAGAGCAGAAGTACCCCTGGAAAAAATCAAAGCTTACTTTCCTGCAGGTGGAGAGTCAGGAACCATCCGAAACTGGTATCCTGCTGATGAAGGACAGCCTCCTTACATCTATGCCAAGACGGGGACGCTAAGCATGTCCAGTGCACTTAGTGGCTACCTCATCACCAAAAGTGGAAAAATCCTCCACTTTTCAGCTTTAATGAATAATTATCAGATACCTTCCAGTGAACTGAAAGCAGAATTGGAAAAAGTGCTATATCATATTCATGACCGATACTGATATGGAAAAAAAACCTAAAAACACAAGCTATTCATCGCTTAAAAAGGAAATCAGCCAACTTCTGATTGAAGGAAGAGCAAAAGCGGGACGGGCCGTTAATACCATTTTGGTTCAGACTTACTGGCAAATCGGTAGACACATCGTAGAGTTTGAACAGGGAGGAGATGCCAAATCAGAATATGGTTCCAATCTTTTAGAGAGACTTTCGAAGGATCTTAGTTTGGAATTTGGGAAAGGTTTTAGTAGATCAAACTTAATCTACATGAGAAAATTTTTTATAAGCTTCCCAAATAGTGAGACACTGTCTCACAAATTGAGTTGGAGCCATTATTTTGAAATTCTCAAATCAGATGAACCTTTAGAAATCAGCTTTTATGTAAAACAATGTGAAAACGAAAACTGGTCTGTACGAGAGCTCAAGCGGCAAAAAAAGAGTATGCTTTTTCACAGATTGGCTTTGAGTAAGGAAAAAGATGAGATTCTACAACTATCCCAAAAAGGAGCTGAATTACAGCATCCAAAAGACCTGATCAAAGATCCCTATGTCTTTGAGTTTTTGGGTCTTCAAAACCAACCTACCTACTCGGAAGGTGAGCTAGAAACTCAATTGATCCAAAATCTCCAAGATTTTCTAATGGAACTAGGCAAAGGCTTTGCTTTTATAGGCCAACAATATCGAATCAGTTTGGCCAATAGACATTTTTATGTGGATTTGGTTTTTTACCATAGAATCTTAAAATGCTTTGTTCTCATTGATCTAAAGCGAGGCGAAATAGACCATCAAGATATTGGTCAGATGAACCTTTATCTCAATTATTTTAGAAAAGAAGAAAATGTCGAAGGCGATAATCCTCCGATAGGAATTGTTTTGGGAGCCTACAAAGATCATATTCTGGTCGAATACGCCACGGATAATATCAATAATCAGCTTTTTGTCAGCAAATACCAGCTTTACCTCCCAAATAAGGAGGAATTAGCAAAAGAACTCGAACGCCATCTTACTAACAATTAAACTATGAAAATCCGCCTAATCTTTATCCTTTTTGTACTCATCTCCTGCCCTGCCGTCTCCCAAACATTCACGATGGAAGAGATAGGAAAATTCACTTTTCCCTCTGAACTCACCGCAGACCAATCAGGCACTCAACTTGCCTGGGCTATGTATAAGCAAGGAAAGCGGAATGTGTATTATGCAGAAGCCCCTAGATTCGAACCTCAAAAATTGACAGCTTTTGACAAGGATGATGGGCAGGAAATCACGGGCTTACACTTTTCCAATGACGGAAATTGGCTGGTCTTCGTGCGTGGTGGAGACCATGGTGGCTACCTTTACTCCTCTACTGTCAATGCTGACAACCTCCCCACTCCTCCCAAAGTAGAAATTTGGAAAATCAATCTCACTACCCAGGCGGCAAGCATTATCGGAGAGGGGGATGACTTGGTAATGGGACCTGACTCAAAATTGGCTTTTTTGAAAAGTGGAAAAATATGGACCATCGATCTGGAAAATGGGCTGGAGCCATCTCCATTATTTGACATCAAGGGAACCGTCAACTCGATGGAATATTCTCCTGACGGAAAAAGCATAGCCTTTACCGTCAATCGCGGTGGGCATCAATTAATCGGAATCTATCGGGATGCTGACACACCCATCCAATTTATCTCCCCATCTTTTCACCGCTATTCCCAACCCAAGTGGTCACCCGATGGGAGCAAAATCGCTTTTATCAAAACCTTGGGCGGCACAGGCGCTGCTTTTCCCCTTTTGGAGCCGAGACATGCTCCTTGGGAAATCTGGCATGCTGATGTGGCTAGTGGAGAAGCCGAAATGCTTTGGAAAGCTCCTGAGACTTTGAGAGGTTCTCATCGGTATTTCTTTTTCTCTTATCCCAATGAAAATGAGCTCGTGTTCGAATCCTATCACGACGGATGGCAGCATTTGTATGCCTTGGATATTGAAAACAAAAAAGAATCGCTGCTCACTCCCGGTGATTACATGGTGGAGCAAATCAAACTCAGTCCAAATCGAGGCCGAATCCTCTTCTCTGCCAATGATGGTCCTCAAGAAGAAGATAAAGACCGAAGACACATCGGTTCGGTGGATTTGAAGCGTAAAAAGCTGACTTGGGAAACTACTGGAGAAGGGATTGAAGCCTACCCGGTGGCTTTGGCGGATGGGCAACTCGCTTACTTTTCTGCCACTCCTCAGCGACCCCATTTGGTGACGGTAAAAAAGGGAGACCAAACTCAAACACTACAGGAAGATTTGATCCCGAGTGAATTTCCCCAAAAGCAATTGGTCACTCCAATGCAAGTCGAATTCACCGCTCCGGATGGTACGACGGTTTATGGACAGCTATTTGAGAAAGAAGGCGGTGCAGATCAAAAGCCCGGTGTAGTGTTTATCCACGGGGGGCCGCAGCGACAAATGCTGCTCGGCTGGAGCTACATGGACTACTACACCAATACCTATATGCTCAATCAATATCTGGCCGAGATGGGCTTTGTGGTGCTTTCGGTCAATTTCCGATTAGGAATCGGCTATGGCTATGAATTCCACCGACCGGCAAATGCCTACTATCAGGGAGCGGTAGAGTATCAGGACATCAAGGCCGGAGGAGAATTTTTGGCCAATCTACCTCAGGTGGATGGGGATAAAATCGGGGTTTATGGAGGAAGCTACGGAGGTTATCTGACTTCTTTGGCTCTAGCTAGAGATTCTGAGCTTTTCAAAGTTGGAGTGGATATCCATGGAGTTCATGACTTGGATGGAAGATACGATTTGCCGGAAGGCTACGAAGTGGCTCCAGACTATGAGGAAGCCAAAGAAATTGCCTGGAAATCCTCTCCTATCGCGGACTTGGATACTTGGACATCACCGGTTTTATTCATCCATTCCGACGATGACAGAAATGTCAATGTGTCTCAGACCACCAATTTGATTCGTCGATTTGATGAGTTGAAAAAACCTTATGAATCTATTTTAATTCCCGGTGATACCCATCATTGGATGAAGTGGGAAAACATGATCCGGGTTTCAGAAGAAACGGCTAAATTTCTCCAAAAGTATTTAATGGACTAAATCATGGCCGAAAACAAAACCCAACCTACCACAGCCTCTGTTGAAGATTTTCTGAACCAGGTAGAATCTCCTAAAAAACGCGAGGATGCGTTTCACATCAAGCAAATCATGGAAGAAATCACCGGTGAAAAAGCCGTGATGTGGGGAGAATCCATCGTAGGTTTTGGCCAATACCATTACAAATATGAAAGTGGTCGGGAAGGAGACTTTCTCAACGTGGGCTTTTCTCCGCGGAAGTCCTCCCTTTCCATTTACCTTTTGGGCTGCATGGAGAAAAATTTTGATTCCCTTTTTGCAAAGCTTGGCAAACACAAAACCGGCGCTTCCTGCCTTTACATCAACAAATTAAGCGATGTGGATGAAGGCGTTTTGCGGGAGCTGATCAAGCAATCCTACGAATGGATGAAGGCAAAATACCCAACTAAATAAAAATATCGTTTGTAGAATTCTTAAATTCATGTCATGAATTGGTTTACCTCTTTCGATATCCCAAATGCTTCCTCTACGATTTCTCACCAATCTAAAATCCTCAGTATGGGGTCCTGCTTTGCGCAAGTGGTGGGAAGCAAACTGGAAAGCAACAAATTTGACGTTGTGACCAATCCATTTGGCACAATATTCCACCCCAACATTTTATCCCGGCTCCTGAATCACGCTCTATTCAAAGATTCCTTAGATGAATCGGGCATATTGGAGCGGGAAGGAATGTATTTTCATTATTCTGCGCATTCACATTTGGTTGGAAAGAGCAAGGAGGAGCTGATTCAGATTTGGGATAAAAGAATCCGCCAAACCCAGGACTATTTAGCCTCAGGTACTCACTTGATTTTGACTTTTGGTACAGCTTGGATTTACGATCATCAGGAATTTGGCTCGGTAGCAAATTGCCATAAACAGCCACAAAAGCAATTCAAAAAAAGGCTTTCTACGCTGAATGAAATGTTACTTGACTTGGAAGTGACATTGGGTAATTTTTCCCGCGTTTTTCCCAAATTGAATATCATTTTGACTGTTAGCCCGGTTCGTCATATCAAGGACGGCATTCCTGAAAATCAGCTCAGCAAAAGCATCTTAAGGGTGCTTAGTAATGCTTTGGAAAAAAAGTTTGAACAGGTAAGCTATTTCCCGGCCTATGAAATCATGATGGACGAATTGCGGGACTATCGGTTTTATAAAGAAGATAGAATTCATCCCACATCAGAGGCTGAAAATTACATTTGGAAGCGATTCTCAGAAGCCTATTTTTCAAAAGAAACACAGGGTAAAATTTCTGAAATTCAAAAAATCCATCGAGAACTTGCTCACCGTCCTTTGAATCCCGAAAGTGACTCCCACCACAAATTTCTTCAAAACTTAAGGACCAAACTGGAACAAATGGGTACGGAATTCGACTTTTCTAAAGAAATCCAATCAGTAGAAAAAACACTCCGAGAATCAAAAAATTAATAGTCGAAAAAAACACTCCGAGGGACCATCAATAGCAAGAAGGTAGTATTTAAAAAATAATATCTATAAAATGTAACCCTCGGAGGGTTAACAAAGAATGTGACTCACACCGCAAATTTCTTCAGAACTTAAGGGCCAAACTGGAACAAATTGGTACGGAATTCGACTTTTCAAAAGAGATAGAGTGAATAAATCGAACACTCGAAAGACTTAATAATCCTTGATACCCTTACGAATTCCTCAAAATATAAGGGAATCAAAACCCTTGTAGGTAAACCTTTCAACTTTAGCACCTTTCAACTTTCCAACTATGCCAAACCGCCTCGCTAATTCCCAATCCCCCTACCTACTTCAACACGCTCATAATCCCGTTGACTGGTTTCCTTGGGGTCCTGAAGCACTTCACAAAGCCGAAAAAGAAAATAAGCCGATTTTGGTTTCCATTGGCTACTCCGCCTGCCATTGGTGCCACGTGATGGAAAGGGAAAGTTTTGAGGATGAATTGACTGCGGAACTCATGAACGAGCACTTTGTCTGCATTAAAATCGACCGGGAAGAGCGACCCGATCTGGATAATATCTACATGGATGCCGTGCAGGCCATGGGATTGCAGGGAGGTTGGCCTCTGAATGTTTTTCTGATGCCCAACCAAAAACCTTTTTATGGAGGCACCTATTTTAAAAATGAGCAGTGGACCCGCCTTTTGGCGAATATTGCCGACGCTTTCAAAAAACATCCCGATCAGTTGGCAGAAAGTGCCGAAGGATTTGGACGCTCCCTCAACCGATCGGAGATAGAAAAGTACGGAATCAAGGAATCTGAGAAGAATTTTAGCGCGGATGACTTAAGCGAAGTGATCACCAAACTCAGCTCTCAGTTTGACAAGGAATGGGGTGGTATGAACCGCATCCCCAAATTCCCCATGCCAGCGATTTGGGATTTCACCTTGGATTATGCCATTACATCCAAAAGGGATGAGCTAAAGGAAGCGGTTTTCTTTACCCTCAAAAAAATGGGAATGGGTGGAATCTACGATCAGCTTCGGGGTGGATTTGCCCGGTACTCCGTAGATGGGGAATGGTTTGCACCACACTTCGAAAAAATGCTCTATGATAATGGGCAACTTTTAAAGCTTTTTGCCAAAGCCTATCAGGTCAGTGGAGATTCATTCTTTTTGGAGAAAGTAACAGAAACCGTAAACTGGCTGGAAGCTGAGATGCTGACTAGCGAAGGGGGTTTCGAAGCTGCCCAAGATGCAGACAGTGAAGGAGTGGAAGGGAAATTTTACACTTGGCGCTATTCCGAATTGGAAAAACTGGTGGGTGATGAGATGCCTTGGCTTCGAAAGCTTTACAATTTGAAAATTCATGGCAACTGGGAAGACGGAGTCAATATCCTTTTCCAAACTTCCTCCTACCGAGAAGTAGCAGAGGAATTCAATTTGAGCGAAGCGGAACTCGTCAAGAAACTGAAAGCAATTAAGACTACCCTGTTAGAACATCGAAATCAGCGCATTTTCCCCGGAAAAGATGATAAGATTTTAGCAGGATGGAATGGCTTAATGAGCACTGGCTTGGTTCAGGCTTATATTGCCACCGGTGATAAGCGGATGCTGGATTTAGCTTTGAACAACCTGAAATTCATTCAAGAAAAACTGATGGTGGATGGTGTATTATTTCGAAGCTATAAAAATGGAAAAGCCTATACGCCTGGATTCTTGGAAGATTACGCAGCCGTCATTGAAGCTGCACTAAAGGCTTTCGAAGTAAGCGGAAAAAGTGATTTACTGGACTTTGCCAGAACTTTGACGGACTTTAGTCTGGAAAACTTCTACGATGAAAAAGAAGGCTTTTTCTATTTCAATAATCCCAAAGCCGAAAAACTCATCGCCAACAAAAAGGAGCTATTCGACAATGTGATCCCTGCCTCCAACTCTATCATGGCAAGGAATCTTCACCGATTGGCTCTTTTTACCTACGAAGAGCAATATGGTAATATCGCCAACTCCATGCTTCGAAAAATGAAGGAGCTCATTCTCAAAGAGCCGGGTTTCCTATGTAATTGGGCAAGTCTGCTTTTGGAAACAGTGGTCCCTACGGCAGAGATTGGAATTGTGGGAAAAGGTGCAGAATTCTTGGCACTAGACCTTTTACAAAAACAGCCAAGCAATATTGCTTTGGCTTGGTCAGAAAAATCGACAGAAACTGCCCCGATTTTGAAAGGAAAAACTCCGGATTCGACAGGAAATGCCTTAATTTATGTTTGTTTCGATCATGCCTGCCGAAGACCGGTAAGCCATGTAGATGAAGCTTTATCGCAAATCCCTTATTTGAACTGACCTAGTGCTGAGCCTTTTTGGAGAAAATGAGATCACCCAAAATGAATCGGGTTTTTCCTTTGCGGATATTATTTTACCGGTACCCATCCCCAGGATGTTTACCTACAAAATACCCCGAAATCTCTCCTCGGAGATCCAAATCGGTGCACGGGTAATCGTTCAGTTTGGAAGAAAAAAGATTCTAACAGGAATCATCGGGAAAGTTCACAACAAAGCACCCCAAGCCTACGAGGCCAAACCTATTTTGGAGGTTTTGGATGAGCGCCCCTCTGTCAATCCCCTTCAGATCCGATTTTGGGCTTGGATGGCCGATTATTATTGCTGCCATATCGGAGAAGTCATGCATGCCGCGCTCCCTTCGGGGCTTCGACTTTCCAGTGAGTCAAAGATTCAAGCCAATCCGGATTTTGATCGGGAAAACGCTGCCTATCCCCTTGATGAGCGAGAGGAAAAAATCCTCGATGCACTCGAAAATCAAAAGGAGCTCACTTTTGAGGATTGCGAGAAAATCCTCGGAATTAAAACGGTCACGCCGATTTTGAAAAGCTTGGTGGCCAAAGAAGCCATTCTGATTTTTGAAAAAGTTCAGGAAAAATATACGCCAAAGGTCGAGACAAGAATTCGCCTGCGGGAAGATTTAGCTAAGGATAAAAATGCCCTTGAGGCAATCTTTGAGCAACTTTCAGGAAAAGAGAAGCAGGAATCCATCCTTCTGAAATACCTTCGGGATGTTCCTGTTTTTCAGAAGCCAGAGCTCAATGAAAAAGGATTGGACAAAGCGACGATTTTGGAAGAAGGGGATTCGGAAAGTTCGCTCAAGACCCTAGTCAAAAATGGAATATTTGAAAGCTTCAAAGTCACCGTCAACCGCCTCCAAGAGGTAGAACCGGAGCGGGTTCCAGCCCAATTATCACCTTCTCAGCAGGAGGCCATGAGTCAAATCAAGACTCAATTTGAAGAGAAACAAACTCTTCTCCTTCACGGAATCACAGGAAGCGGGAAAACAGAAATTTACATTCAACTGATCCAGGAAGTCTTGGAAAGTGGATCTCAGGTATTGCTGCTTTTGCCGGAAATCGCTTTAACCACACAGATTGTCAGTCGATTACAAGAGGTCTTTGGATCGGCGATGGGTGTTTATCATTCCAAATATTCCGACAATGAGCGCGTAGAGGTCTGGAATGGGGTTTTGAGCGGAAGGTTTTCTTTTGTGGTGGGAGTTCGCTCCTCTATTTTTCTGCCTTTTGATTCCTTGGGATTGATCATTGTAGATGAGGAGCACGAGTCCAGTTACAAGCAATTCGATCCAGCACCCCGCTTTCAAGCACGGGATGCCGCGATTATGCTAGCCTATTTCCACCAAGCCAAGACCTTATTGGGTTCGGCCACTCCTTCCTTTGAGTCTTTTTACAATGCCTCACAAGGAAAATATGGCTACGTGGAGTTAAAATATCGATACGGAGAAGCCGAACTTCCCGATTACTTCTTAGCAGACTTAGGTGCTGATCGTCGTAAAAACCTGCTCAAGTTGGATTCTACTCGACTCTTACGAGAAAAAATTCAGGAGGCCTTGGATAAAAATGAACAGGTGCTCATTTTTCAAAACCGTCGCGGCTATGCACCCTACATCCAATGCGAGGATTGTGGCTGGACCGGAGAGTGTGTCCAATGTGACGTCAGCCTGACTTACCATCAATTTACCGAGGAACTCCGCTGTCACTACTGCGGCTACAAAGAAAAAATCCCTACCTCCTGCCCTGCCTGCGGAAGTACACAGCTTTCCACCAAGGGAATGGGGACAGAGCGGATTGAGGAAAGTTTGAGTTTGCTTTTTCCCGAGGCCAGGATGGGAAGAATGGATTTGGATACGACCCGAAATAAATATGGGTACCAGCGCATTTTGGATGAATTTGGCTCCGGACAGTTGGATATTCTGGTGGGTACGCAAATGATCACCAAGGGACTGGATTTTGGTCGAGTGACGGTGGTAGGAATTTGGGATGGAGATCGAATCTTGAATTTTCCGGACTTCAGAGCAGGAGAGCGAGCCTTCCAGCAGATCACGCAAGTAGCAGGGCGAGCCGGTCGAAGGGCCGAGAAGGGAAAAGTCATCATCCAAACCCGAAATCCCGATCAGGATATTTTCGCGAAAGTAATAGCAGGTGACTATGGCTCGTTTTTCCAACAGGAAATGGTGGAAAGGCGCAATTTTTTCTATCCTCCCTATGTCAAACTGGTGAAAATCACCACCCGACATGCGGACTTCAAAACCGCTGAAAAAGCTGCCATCGCCCTTCATCGGGAAATGGCTCAAATCGCTGTCAAAAAGATTGTTCTAGGCCCTGAGAAAGCACTCATCGGGCGAGTTAAAAACCAGTATCAATTTGAAAGTCTCATCAAGCTAGATCGATCTGCCGCCACCCAAACCACCTTTAAGGAAAAACTCGCTGAAATCACTGAAGAGTTACAAGCCCGTCCGGAGTTCCGGTCTGTTCGCTGGATCGTGGATGTGGACCCGAGTTAGGATGGCAACTTACTGGAAATGAACTTTTTGTATAAAATCTAAATTATGCGTATAATTAGGAATAAATACGCATCAAATCGACGCGATTAAAATGATCATTAAACACACAGGGCAATGCCCCGAAATATCGGGGTTAATCGTTATCCCGAAAGATTTCGGGACCATCTGACCAATAAAAATCAAAAAATAAACAGATAAAATCGAGCATTACGCAAGCGACACACAGAGGGATGATTAAAATTGCGAGATTCCATGTGACCGCTTTAAGACAAATTATACACACATGAAATGAAGAAGCGCCTGAATATCACCATCGACGAAAAGCTGCTTGAGAAAATCAAGCAGTACGCGGCCAAAGAGGAAAAGAGTATTTCAAATTTGGTAGAAGAGCATTTCGAGAAGCTCGTTAGGCGCAGAACCGGCCTCCCGGAGGGAATGTCTCTGGTGGAGTACATGCGGTCACTGCCAAAATCCAAAATTGATTTTCCTGAAGATTTCGACTGGAAAGAAGAATATTACAAAGCAAAAGCTAAAAAATGGGGCTATGAAGATCTTTTTTGATGTCAATGTGATTCTAGACTTTTTCTTGGAAAGAAATCCGAAACAAGAAATAATCAATCAAATTTTTAAAAATTTGGAAAGCGGAAAAATCCACGGTTATATCAGTATTAGTGTGATTCAAACTAGTATTTATTACCTATTACAAGCAAAAGATTTTAAAACTACAAAAGATATCGCCCGAATTTGCTGTCAAATTTTTGATTTTTTAGACGGAGATAAAATGGATGTCATCAATGCAATAGAAATGGATCATTTAGATATTGAGGACAGCATCCATTATTCCATTTGCAAGTATCATCAAATCGAAGCCATCATCACCTCCGACAAGGATTTCCTTAAGCTTTCCAATAATTATTTACCCGTTTTGACTCCTGAGGAATTGGTTCGCAGGCTTCCTTCCGATTGAGTCTCGATGAAGTTTAACACATCATCATAGCCTTTACTCCATGTCCAGAAGTATTGCGTGACCATGGGAATATGCTTGGTTTTGGGGTAAAATGAATAGCTCAAATCCACTCCATTTTCCTCAGCTTTCTCCCGAAATCGCTCCAAAGTCAGTCGAATTCCCGGATAGGTTTTCTCTCCTTCCATCAGTAAGAGTGGCACTTCATTTTCATCCAAAAAATAAACCGGAGAGTAGGCCTTCCAAACCTCAGGACTGTCTGTGAAAGCATCGTAATTATCCTCCGCATCATATTTCTCTTTTCGCACGGTCAGGAACCAATACCAATCCAAGCCAGCCGGATCATTCAAAATGGCCCCTTTGATAGGATTGAGCTTTTGCAGGGTTTCCCAAGGCTCCTTCTTGATCGTAGCTAAAGCCGCCAAATGACCTCCTGCCGAGTGACCGGAAACAAAGATTTGATCAGGATCTCCGCCAAAGTCGGAAATATTTTCCTCCACCCAATCAACCGCTAAAACGGTAGCCATTTCCATATCATCCACCTGATATTCAGGCGCCAAAGGATAATCAATAATTACCGTCACCACATCTCTTCGAGCCAGTCGATTTCCCATAAAATCATAAATCTCCTTCCGACCCTTATTCCAACTTCCTCCATGAATAAATATCAAAACCGGAAGATTCGAGGCTTTTCTGGGCGAAAAGACATTCAATTCCTTGGTTGGTAGTTCATAGGAATTATCAGCTTCGATGTAGGGAATGTTCTTTTCCCGAACCACACCTTTGAAAGCGCATGACTGAATAGCGAAAAGAAAAATTGCCAAGAAAAGCGGTGAATATTTTTTCATCTTGGAAGAACCGTGATTAGAATCCTTTGTTTGATTTGAATTTGTGAGTAAGTTGACAATTATCATGGAAAGCCTCCTAAAAACAGGCTTTCTTTGATCAATAAACTTTTCGAAAATACACATGAGCTATTACAGACTTCTAAGCATCCTGGCATTTTGGGGCCTTTTCTCATGTATGTCATCTGAGGAAGAAACCACTACCCCTTTCATTAGGGACATTACTGAATCTGTCTATGCTTCAGGCAATATTAGAGCCTTAAATCAATATGAAGCTTTTGCCAACGGAACAGGGCCTATTCAGGAAATTTTTGTCAAGGAAGGGGACTTGGTGGAAGTTGGGACACCTATTCTGGCGGTGTATAACGAACGCGAACGATTAAGCAGGGAAAATGCCGAATTGGCTCAGGCCTTTGCTGATTACCAACAGAATCAAAGTAAGCTCCGGGATCTTCAGTTGGCCATTGATTTTGCCAAAAGCAGGTTGCAAAATGACTCGCTACTTTATGCCCGTCAACAGAATCTTTGGAAGCAAAATATCGGAACGGTTGTGGAATTGGAGCAGCGAAAGCTTGCTTTTGAAAATTCCCAGAATAATTACCAATCAGCACTGCTTCGGTATCAGGATGTGGAGCGAGAAATTGAATTCAACTCCCGAAGTGCCGCCAAGTCTGCTGCCATCAGCCGGGCCTTGGAAAGTGACTTTGTACTGAAAAGCCAAATTGATGGTCGGGTCTATTCCCTTCCCAAAGAAAAAGGCGAAATGGTAGGCCCTCAGACAGTGGTAGCCGTTTTAGGTGATGCAGAAGAGTTTGTCATGGAGCTGCAGGTGGATGAATACGATATCGCCAAGGTGAAACTCGACCAAGAA
>LJXT01000087.1 GCA_001314815.1 Algoriphagus marincola HL-49 | reverse complement strand
AATAAAAATGGGTAAATACAAGGAAGCGTTTTCATATTTGGAAAATGCCTTAACTTTGGACTTCGACAGGCATACGATATTGTATGATTTGATGCCCGAACTCCAGAAGCAGAAGGCGATCTACAAGCTCATTGCCCAGTACAAAGAAGAAAACCCCTAGCTTGTTATTTTAAAAATTTCACCTCCATGAATTATGTGCTGAAGAATATCCCGGTACGAACTGAAAAGCCACGTACCTCGGGATTCACCATGGCTATGGACAAAGGCCTTAGCATCAGAGAAGTAGAAGACTTTATGAGTATCTGCTCTGACTATGTTGACATTGTCAAACTCGGATGGGCCACCTCCTATGTAACCAAAAATCTCAAAGAGAAGATTGAAATCTACCGAGAAGCTGGTGTTCCAGTTTATCTGGGTGGTACTTTGTTTGAAGCTTTCATTGTCCGTGGTCAGTTTGATGACTACCGAAAAGTCCTAGACAAGTATAATTTAGAATATTGTGAGGTTTCTGACGGTTCAATTTCCCTCAATCACGATAAAAAGTGTGAATTTATTTCCACCCTTTCAAAGCAGGTTACCGTTCTTTCCGAGGTGGGCTCTAAGGATGCCGCCAAAATCATTCCTCCCTACAAATGGATCGAGCAAATGCAGACAGAACTTGACGCAGGTGCCTGGAAAGTGATCGGTGAGGCTAGAGAAGGTGGAAATGTCGGCCTTTTCCGTGATTCTGGAGAGGTAAGACAAGGTCTCGTAGAAGAAATTCTCACCAAAATCCCCGAAGAAAAAATCATCTGGGAAGCTCCTATCAAGTCTCAGCAAGTTTGGTTTATCAAACTCCTTGGAGCCAATGTAAATCTTGGAAATATCAGCCCTTCAGAAATCATTCCTTTGGAAACGATCCGCTTGGGACTAAGAGGCGATACCTTCGACCATTTCCTAGGCGATATCAAGCTGTAAAATCTTCATTATTTCCGGGCTGATCGAATCCATCGGTCAGCCTTTATTTTTCTATGAGATCGATCAAAAAGTACCTCCTTAACTACCTGAAGGGAATGGCCATGGGTGCCGCAGATATCGTTCCCGGTGTCTCCGGCGGATCCATTGCGCTGATTACAGGTATCTACCAGCAGCTCCTCGACAGTATCAATTCTTTCAACAAAGAAAATCTCTCCCTCCTGCTGAAACTTGAGCTCAAAGGCTTTTTTAAATCGGTAAACGGGAAGTTTTTACTGAGCCTAGTTTTGGGGATTTTGACAAGTGCTTTTTCACTCTCGAGGCTGATTACCTACTTGATGGATGAGCACCCCATCCCGCTGTGGTCTTTTTTCTGTGGCTTGATCTTAGTCAGCGCCTTTTGGATCCTAAAGGAAATCAAACGCTGGCATCTTGGAGTGGTACTTGCTGTAATTTTGGGAACAGCTCTAGCTTGGTGGGTGACAGAACTTCCGCCTACGAGCTCTCCTGACGCCATCTGGTTTACCTTTGTTGCCGGGGCGATCGCCATCTGTGCCATGATCTTACCGGGAATCAGCGGAAGTTTCATTTTGCTTATTTTAGGTAAATATGAAAACATTATGACTGCTATTTCCGAGAGAGATCTTTTTACCTTGGGGGTATTTGCAGCTGGCTGCGTAGTTGGAATTTTGTCTTTCAGCCGAGTGATTTCATGGCTTTTGAAAAAATTCTATTCTACCACGATTGGCTTACTTTCAGGATTTATGCTTGGCTCGATCAACAAACTCTGGCCTTGGAAAGTAGTCACCCAATACAGGACTTCATCTTCAGGTGAGCAAAAGCCCTTTTTGACTGAAAATCTCTGGCCTTCTGAATATCTCGATCAAGTAGGCCTTGAGCCAAATTTGGGATTGGCAATTGCTGGGTTTGTCGGAGGAATTGTCCTGGTTTTAGGAATTGATTTAGTTGCTGACTATCTGAAAAAATAATGCGAAAATTTGGCTTAATTGGTTTTCCACTGGGACACTCATTCTCAAAGAAATATTTCACAGAAAAATTTCAAAAAGAAGGGCTGGACGATTGTCAATTTGAGCTTTTTGAAATCGAAACAACTGATCAACTCAAAAAAATTATTGCCGAAAACCCTTCTCTAGAAGGTCTCTCCGTGACCATTCCCCACAAGCAAGCGGTCATTCCACTTTTAAATGATTTGGATCCGGCATGCGAAGCCATCGGAGCGGTGAATTGCATCCAAATCAAAGAAGGAAAGCTCACTGGATATAATACCGATTACATCGGGTTCAAGGATTCACTCGAAGCTTGGCTTGAAGGTAAAAAGGTCTCTGCCCTCGTTTTGGGGACTGGCGGTGCCTCCAAAGCTGTCTGCAAAGCACTGAAGGATCTTGGGATCGAATACTTGTCAGTATCACGCAAAACCACTGATTCGAGTATCAGCTACGAGGAATTGGCTGGAAAGCCGGAGCTTTTTGAAAAGTACCGGTTGATCATCAACTGCACGCCATTAGGTACTTTTCCAAACACAGATGCAATGCCATCTATCCCAAAAGAGGCTTTTTCCGAAAACACCCTAGTCTACGACCTGGTCTATAATCCGGCAGTTACGAAGCTCATGCAAACTTGTCTGGACAAGGGTGGAAAAGCCAAAAACGGACTGGAGATGCTGGAAGGTCAGGCTGAAGCCGCTTGGAAAATCTGGAATTCCTAATTTGAATTTATGTATATCCGCATTCTTACCAGTACCGAAATTGTGCGTGGAAAATTCTGCGAAAATGGTCGATTTTTGAAGCTCCCGTCATCGGACATCGGACATCCGGCTAGATCAGCAAAGAAAATAAGGTTACTGGCATCATTGCGGATAATCATATTTGAATTAATCAATTATTCTGCGTGGAATATCCCGCGGCAATCGGGTGAGCAATTCGTAGTTCACCTGCTGCGTAGACTCCGAGAAGGAAGCTACGGTAATCTCTTTCCCTTTTTGTTTTCCAATCATCACTACCTCATCTGCAATCTGCACATCCTTGACGTGAGAGACATCAACAGCTATGGCATTCATGGTGACAGTCCCCACTACCTGACAGTGCTTTCCTCCAATCAAAACCAGGCCCGAGTTGGAGAGTAACCTGCTGTAGCCATGTCCATATCCTACAGGCACGATGGCCAAAAGCATATTTTTCAAGGCCATAAAACTATTTCCATAGCCAACAAACTCACCCATTTCAACCTTTTTGACGCTCATCACCTGACTTTTCCAAGTGATCAGTCGCTTTAAAGGATTCTTATTGGCTTTTGGGAGATCCTTGAGCTTTGCAAAGAAGGTTTCCTTTGTGGGCCAAAAGCCATAGCCCGCTATTCCAATTCGCACCATATCCATAATCGTTTCCGGAAAAATCAAAGTTGCTGCTGAGCAAGCAGTGTGGTAGCTGTTGAAAAAGAGATTATTTTCAGAGAGAAAGTTCTTGAAATCATAGTAGACAGCAATTTGGTTTTTGACTCGCACATAATTGCTGACACTTTCAGCTCCGGCATAATGTGTACACAAGCCCTCCAAAATGACATGATCCTTTGCCTCTTGGAGAAGCGAAGCGAGCTGAGCTCGATCTTCCCAATCAAAACCCGTACGGTGAAAGCCCGTCTCTAATTCCACGTGGATTTTAGCTGCAATTCCCAAGTCTCGGGATACATCGATAGCCTTCTGCAGCCGATCAAAATCAAAAACATAAAACCCTATCCCAGCTTGAATCAGGTCTGGAAGCTCTGAATCATAAAGCATCCCCAAAATCATGATCTCGGACTTTCGAGTGGAATGCCTACGAACGAGCCAAGCCTCATCAGAACTAAAGGTGCTGAAATGTCGAATTCCCGCCCGCTCAGCTATCTCGACCATTTGGGCAATACCGTGACCATAGGCATTTCCCTTGACCACGGCCGAGATGGTGGGTTTGGGTCCAATTTCGGAGCGAATGTATCGGATATTTTGACGATAAGCCTTTGCGCTGATTTCTAAGCGAGAAGTCGGTATGCCATCAGGTAATTCTTGCATGGCTAAAAATTAAGCCTCATTACTTCCAAATCCCAAAGCTTTCCTACTTTTATTCAAAACAAAGGAAATGGAAGAGCAAAAAAATAGAACCCGATGTCCTTGGTGCTTGGGCTTTCCCCAATACATTGAATACCATGATAAAGAATGGGGAGTTCCTGTCTATGATGATAAAACCCATTTTGAGTTTTTGATTTTGGAATCTGCACAAGCAGGATTGAGCTGGGCCACTATTTTGAAAAAGCGAGAAGGCTATCGCAAAGCTTTTGCTGATTTCGATTACCAAATAGTTGCCGATTTTCCAGATAGCTATGTGGAAGAATTGCTGCAGGATCTGGGTATTATCCGCAATAAGCTCAAGATCAAAGCGGCTATCAACAATGCCCAGCGCTTTATGGAAATACAAAGGGAGTTTGGTTCTTTTAGCGAATATATCTGGTCTTTTGTAGGAGGAAAACCTATCCAAAATCAACTGAAAAGCATGAAGGATGCTCCGGCTACCTCAGCCGAATCAGACCGCCTCGCCAAAGACCTGAAGAAAAGAGGTTTTAAATTTTTAGGATCCACGACCCTCTATGCCCACATGCAAGCGACAGGCTTGGTAAATGATCACTTGGTGGATTGCTTTCGATATAAGGAAATTTTGGAATTAAACGAAAGCAAAGAAAACCAACCAAACGATAAAGAGAATCGGAAGCAAAATCGGTAAAGAGAACCGGATAATATAGCCAAAGAAGGATGGCATTTTGATTCCGCTCTGCTCGGCGATGGATTTCACCATAAAGTTTGGACCATTACCGATATAAGTCATCGCACCAAAGAATACCGAGGCAATGGCTATAGCCATGAGTTCAAAAGCAGAATCATGATAGCCATCGGCAGCAAATTGCCTTACTTCTTCAATATTATTGATGGAGGCTCCTTTCGATGCCATCGCCGCTGCAAGGAAGTTCAGATAAGTTGGGGCATTATCCAAGAACCCGGACAAAACGCCCGTTCCCCAGTACAGGGTATTATGAGTGATCAACGCTGAACCTTCAGGAGACTTTGCGAAGTTGCCTACCAACTCCAAGGCAGGCATCATCGTACCGAAAATCCCAATAAAGATGAATGCCACTTCACGGATGGGTTCGAAGTTAAATTCATTCCCTTTGATCGCTCGCTGATCAGCAAAGCGATAGGATAGAAATGCTACGGATAGCATGATAATTTCCCGCAGGAAGGAGAATTTTTGTCCGTCATACACGATTGCCGGTACCCACTCGATCACATTAGGATCCAAGAAAACCGAACAAATCACGATGAAAAGCCATCCGAAGTTCTTCACTCCGATCAGGGTAAACTTATTGGTGTAGGTAGTTTCTTCCAATTCACTATCATCTCCAGCACGTCCCAGTTTGCGATCGATAAAATAGAATGCTATGGCAAGCACGACTAAAGCGAAAATCCAGGCAGGCCAGTTATGCTCGAGGGTCCAGAAGAATGGAATTCCTTTCAAGAAACCCAAGAAAAGTGGTGGGTCACCGATCGGAGTCAAAGAACCACCGACATTGCTGACCATGAAAATAAAGAAGATGATGTGGTAAGCTTGAATGTTTCCTTTATTCAATCGGATGAAAGGTCTAATCAAAAGCATGGATGCTCCGGTAGTACCAATCAAATTGGAAATTAAAGCACCGATTAATAGCAAACTGACATTTGCCAGCGGTGTTGCTTTCCTGTCAACTTCTATCAGAATACCTCCTGAGGCAATGTAAAGTGATGCCAATAAGGCTATGAATTGCACATACTCAGCCAAGGCATGCACAGGCCCATGGACATTCTGAAGGATGAATAGGTAATAGGAAACGACCAACAAGGCTAAGGCCACAGCGATCTTTGGATAGTTGTGATGCCAAAAATGCTCATAAAAAAGAGGGCCAGTGGCAATCATTAGCAGCAAGGCAACAAAAGGAATCACCAACCAACCTGGAGGCGCATGATGTGCTTCCTCACCGTGGTCTCCTCCATGATCTTCAGCACTTTGTCCATGCTCAGTATTCGAGGATTCCGTAGACTGATGATCTTGGTCAGCAAGGATTTCTAAGGAAACCGCTTCCTTCGCAAAACTTTTCTGTATGGAGAAAGCCTGAAAAAATAATATTCCGAAAAGTAGGGTAACTACTGGTATAAAATTCCTCATTTTTCTGATAATAGGTGTGCTGCGTTTTATCTGGGGGTAATTTAAGCAAAATTTTAATTGCCCAAATGTGACTGAGTAGCTTTGCTAAGCTACTGATTTTGCCGGAAATCGCCCAACTCATAAATGGGAAAGCCCAGCAGAATTAACCAAAAATTAATGCTTTCTGGGCTTTCTGAAAGAATAGTTTTACACGAGTTGAGCCAAAGCTATTTTAAAGGAGCTTTCTGCCAGTTTGGTTTTTGTTGGGTTTTTTGCAAAAGTATTCTTCAAAGCTGTTTCGATCGTCTGACTGACATCGGCAAAGATTGCCTCATCCGTAACCTCGACCTCCTGACTCATCAGATAAGCAAATACCCTCGCCATTCCGCAGTTGGCTATGAAATCAGGAATCACCGAAACCTGCTGATCAGTCCAGGTTCCTATGGGACCAAAGAAAATTTCGGGATCTGCAAATGGAACATTGGCTCCGCAGGAGATTACTTCCAATCCTGCTTTGATCATACGGTCGGATTGGTCTTTGGTAATTAATCTCGATGCCGCTGCAGGGATGAAAATTTCACTTTCGAGATCCCAGATTTTTTCATCAATCTCTTCAAATGGAATTAAATCATCTGAAACGAGCGTGTTCCCAATTCGATTGAGGAATAGTTCTCTGACCTCATCCAAAGAATAGCCTTCGGTATTGATCAGTCCTCCATTTTTATCGATGATTCCGACAATCTTAACACCCTCAACTGCCAAAAAGCAGGCAGCCGCCGAGCCTACATTACCCCATCCTTGAATGACTGCCCGCTTTCCTTTTATGCTGCCACCCCATATTTGGTAGTAGTGCCGCACAGCTTCTGCTACCCCAAAACCCGTGATCATATCTGCCACGGTGTACTTTTTTGCACCATTTGGAGTGTATTTAGGGTCTTCCAAGACTTTGGAGACTCCTTGTCTAAGCTGACCGATTTTCCGGATTTTTTCCGGTTCTGTGGCATGAAAATGCCCGTTGACGATTCCTTCTTGAGGATGCCAGATGCCATAGGACTCTGTGATGGGAATGACTTCATGGATTTCGTCCACATTCATATCTCCTCCTGTCCCGTAGTAATTTTTTAAAAGGGGAGTTACGGCCTTGTACCAGCGCTTCAGAACATCCTCCTTGCGTGGGTCTTTTGGATCGAAATTAATACCCGACTTGGCCCCGCCAATCGCCGGACCCGATACCGTAAATTTTACCTCCATGGTTTTAGCTAAGGATTCTACCTCGCGCTTGTCCAGGCCTTTTCGCATACGGGTACCTCCGCCAGCCGCTCCTCCACGGAGTGAATTAATCACGACCCAGCCTTCTGCCTCGGATTCGGAATCTGACCATTCAAAAATGATTTCAGGTTTCTTATTTTCAAACCTTTTGAGTAATTCTTGCATCGTTTATTGGGTTTATATCTGCTTTGCAAAAATAGAAAATATTCGAGCCTGACCCAGAAAAAATACATAAGGGGAATCTTTGGCTCCCATGGACTTATCTAGCCATAAATTGTCCCGGAACAGGAATCCCTTAATGCTCCTGTGACATCCGAAAGGACATTGTCGATCCCTAAAATTCTTAAGTAGCCTAAAAAGGCGAAAACAAGCGCTTCCTTGAATTCAATCAATTGATTGGATGCCGCTACCTGTTCCCAGTTTGAATCCAATTTTGAATCCAGCCTTTTTATGAAATATTCATGATAGGCACCGCCGCCGGTAATCAGCACTTTGGGTTTTGGGCTAGAAGCGTTTTTTCGAATGACTGAAGCAATTTGAATGGCATAATGCTCAACCATTGTAGCGAGAATATCCTTTGGAGAAAGCGCTACTTGGTCGATCAAGGGAAAAAACTCTCGATCCATGTCTTCTCTTCCAAGTGACTTGGCTCCTGTTTTTTGATAAAAAGAAACTTGATTTAAGCGATTCAAAAGCTCATCATCCACCTTTCCTTGAGCGGCCCAGGCACCCTTATCATCGTAAGGTGCGCCAAGCTGCTCGGCGAGGGGATTTAGCAGTAGATTGAAAGGACAGGTGTCAAAAGCCAGTCTCTTTCCAGCATGCTCCATGGAAATATTAGCTATCCCTCCCAAATTGAGGCAAAAGTCCATTTCTGAAAAAAGCATTCGATCACCCACGGGAACCAAGGGTGCGCCCTGACCCCCCAATTGCACATCCAGCATCCGGAAGTCATTTACTACTTTCAATCCGCTGTATTGATGCAGGGACCAACCATTGCCGATTTGAAAGGATAGGCCCTTATCAGGTTGATGAAAGACGGTGTGTCCATGGGAGCAAACGGCTAAAGGCTGTAACTTTTTACTCTGACAAAAATCCCGCACCTGCAATCCCATCCAAGCTCCAAAATCCACATCCAACATGGCCAAATGCTCACCTGAAAGCTGATGAGATTTGCTCAACAAACTCGCCAAATCCTCCGGAAAGGGTACCGTCTCCGCATGAAGAATTTCAAAACTCCAATTCCCCTCCTTTTTAAATCGACAATAAGCTATGTCCAGCCCATCACCGGAAGTCCCGGACATCAAGCCAATTAAATCTGCAGCGTACTCCATGGGGTTAATGTTTGTTAAGTGAAACGAGGAATAAAGATAATTTTAGATTTGGGAAAACGCCGGCTTTTTTGAATTGGCTAATTTGCGAAGCTTATTCCAAATGAAATCGATACGATTAAAATTATCATTTCCATGTGTGTATAATGATGATTTTAATCGTAATCCCGAAAGCTTTCGGGACCGTCTGACCCATAAAAGTCAAAAATAAACAGATGAAAAATCTCATCATCGACATTGGTAATTCCCGAATTAAATCCGCGCTCTTTTCGGGTGAGGATTTGCTATGGGAAAAAAGTTTTCAGGAATTAGCTGAAGCAAGGCAGTTTTGGCAATCTCAATCCTTTGACCATTGTATGATTTCGTCTGTCAGGTGGAGCGAAAAAGAATTAGAATCTTCACTGGATTTCCCATTCAACTTTCTGACTCATTCCACCCGCTTTCCTATCAGAAACGGCTATGAAACACCTCAAACGCTGGGATTGGATCGAATGGCCGCAGCCGTAGGGGCTTGGAGCCTATCTGGAGAGAGACCTTGCCTTAGCGTAGATTTGGGAAGTTGCATGACATTTGAGTTTGTCGACGAAAACAATGTCTACCAAGGAGGAGCAATCAGTCCAGGCCTTCAGATGCGGGCTAGAGCGATGCATGAATTCACGGCCAGGCTACCTTTGATTGAAGTAAAAGAAAAAATTTCCTCTCCTTTGGGAAAAAAGACCATCGATGGGCTTAAATCAGGAATTTGGTATGGTATGGCCTATGAGATTGAAGGGCAAATCAGACATTATCTCGCAGAAAATCCCGATTTACAAGTTTTTATTTGTGGAGGTGACTCCCAAATTTTTGATTCATTGGCAAAAGCACACATATTTGTAGTCCCAAATTTGGTCCTGTGCGGATTGAATTGCATTCTAAACCACCATGTTGAGCAAAATTAAATGGCAGTTGTTGGGTGTTTGCTGCACCCTTTTATTATTTACTGAGGTAAAGGCACAGTCGAGTGCATCGACTTACTCGGCCCTTGGAATCGGTGAATTCAATTATTCAGGACTCACTCAAAATCAAGGTAACGGTGGACTTGGAATAAGCTTCGGGACCGGTTGGAACCCCAACTACGTGAATCCGGCCCTTCAGACCAGAAATACGATTTTCAACTTTCAGGCGGCACTGAATTACAAGCGAATCAATGCTAATAATGGCTCTGAGACGGCTGATGTAGATGGAGGAGGACTTTCTTACATCGCAATGTCGCTTCCATTCAAGCCTACTAAGTTTACCATGGGGATGGGGCTTAATCAGCTCACCTCAGTAAACTATGACCTGGAGATCACCTCTCAGGTGGCAGGTACAGAACTCAGCAGCTTCAATACCATCACCGGAGACGGAGGAATTTCAGAAGCATACCTCAGTGGGGGTTTATTAGTTGCTAAAAATCTGAGTATCGGAATCCATGCTTCCTACTTTTTTGGCTCTACGATCCGAACCAATCAGCTGTCTATTTTCGACACCTTGGGAACTCAGGTAGGAAACACATCTGAATTTTATGAAAGATTAACAATCAGTGATGTGGGCTTCAAATTCGGTGCCCACTACTTTTTCCCTGTAAGTGAAAATGGAAACCTTCACCTGGGAGCCATTTATCAGCGGATAGGCGATCTCCGTGGAAAAGCTTTTGCCAAACTAGCAGCATTTGGCCAAGCTAGCGATCCCGAAACGCCGGGGGACCTCATTGCAAATGACTTGAGAGGAAGTGTTTCAATACCAAACCGTTATGGGTTTGGCGTGAGTTATGAGCGAGCTAATAAATTTATCGTGGGTCTAGAAGGTCAGTATCAAGACTTTGCTGGATTCAGAAGCTTCCTAGGTGAACCACTGCAGCTTCAGCAAGCAATCAAGCTTGGACTGGGATTTGAATATGTTCCGGATTACACATCTGTGGACAACCTTGCCAAGCGATCTACTTACCGGGCAGGATTTGAATTTCAGCAGACACCTTATGTACTGAACAACACCCAAGTCAATGACCTTGGCATTAACTTTGGAACTTCATTTCGTGTTAACCAACTGTCTGTTGTAAACTTGGCCATGAAGATTGGGCAAAGAGGAACAGTGGACTCAGGACTTGTCAGAGAAACCTACGTTAATTTTTCCTTAGGATTCTCACTGAACGACAATACCTGGTTCTACAAGCGGGTATTTGAATAAGATTATACTATTAAACCGAATAAAACCAAATTAGAAACCATGAAAATTAAATCAACCTTACTGGGGCTTTCAGCCTTACTCCTGGCAGGCATGGTGCAGGCCCAGGACGGATGGAACTGGCCGGCTGATTCTGCAGAAGAGGCCAAGGCTAGAGAATTGAACGCGGCTTACACCGATTACATGAAGTCCGATCAATTTATCGAGGCAACCAAGCCACTCAATTGGCTATTGGTGAATGTACCTGAGCTCAATGAGTCCCTTTACATCAATGGCGTCTCTGTCTATAAAGGTGCTGCTGATGCGACTGCTGATGAGGCACAAAAGCGTGTCTACCAAGATTCTGTCATGGCTATCTACGACAAGCGTGAGCAAATCTATGACAATGCCCCCAAGTGGATTGAGAATAAAGCCTATTTCGGTTATGGCTTTTACAAAGGCACTAAAGAAAAGCTAGGAGATGTTGTAGCCGACTTTGAGCGTGCTATGGAATTGAATGGAGAACTGTCTTTGGTCGATCTATACGCTGCTTATTTCGATGCAGTTTATCGTCACAATGCCTACAACAAAGCTTACGAGCCAGAAGAGGTATTGGCAATCTATGATAAGATTCAGGTAGATCTTGACAAGATGGCTGCCGAAGGAAAAGATGTTTCTCGTCCAAAAAGCACTACAGAGACAATTCTTGTGGCCATGAAGCTTATTGATTGTGACTTCATCGAAAATACGATGGGTCCTAAGCTAGCTGCTGATCCAACTAACGAGACGCTTGCAAATCAGATTTTCAAGTACTCCGTACAGTATAAGTGTTTCTCCTCTGATGCTTTCTTGACTGCTTTGGAATTGATTGATTCGAAAAATCCAACTTACTCAACTTCTCAAGTGAGAGTCATGCGCTATATGCAGGCAAAGGATTATGAAAAAGCGCTTCCAGTAGTGCAAAAAGCATTGGAACTAGCTGAAAATGACACGCAGCGTGGCGAGATGCAGATGGAACTGGCTAAAATCTATGGAAACATGGGCCGAAAGTCTGACGCAAGAAATGCTGCTAAGGAAGCCGCCTCTCTAAACGAAGAATTGGTAAAGGATGCTTATACCTTGGTTGCACAGCTTTACATGAACTCGTTCAACGAGTGTAGAGGTGGTCAGTCACGTGCTAAAGATTACTCTATCTACATCGCAGCTTACAATGCCTATCAGCGAGCAGGAGACTCTAAAGGTATGGCTAGCGCTCGATCTCGATTCCCATCCAAAGAAGAGCTTTTCACCGAAGGTCTTCAGGTAGGATCTAGCATCAATACAGGATGCTGGATTGGAGAGACCGTCACCTTGGCGACAAGAGACTAATCCAAAGCAATACATATTTGAAAGGCAGTCCTTGGGCTGCCTTTTTTTATTGAACCCCATCAAAAAATGTCTCGTATCTTTGCGTGATGAAGCAGTTGTTCGCAGCAATTCTACTATTCTTTAGCTTTTCTATCATTTCCTGCCGGGAGGATGTGGATGCATCCGCGCTACAAGTGTACGATGGCCCGATCAATGTCGCCACGAATATTCATATCATAGAATCTGACTCTGCGCTCCTGCGATCCGAAATTCGAGCACCCAAGCAAATGGAATTTTTGGAAGGAGACATGGAGTTTCCGGAAGGAATCGAAATACAGTTTTTTGAAAAAGACGGAGCACCAAGCACCAAAATTCAGGCAGACAAAGCCTTCTTTGATAAGGAAGAAAATCTATACCGTGGCCAAGGAAATGTCCGGGTAGACAATGAAATCGAAGATCAGCACCTTCAGGCTGAAGAGCTTTTTTGGGATCCCAACAAAAAAATCATTTACACCGAGACCTTTGTAACCGTTCGAGATAAGCAAACGCTATTCAATGGTACAGGTATGGTCGCTGATGAAAGTTTTACCAATTACACCCTGAAGAGTGTCCGTGATAGTCGGACTGTACTTCCCGGAGAAAATTTATGAAGTTAGCAGATGTCCTGATCCTTTCCCTCGCTTTGGCTCTGATTATCATTGGAGTACATCAGACCATGACAGTAGGAATCGGTTTTTCATACACGATTTTTATGTTTGCGGTGGCCTTGCTATTTTGGTTTCAGTATCGAAAAACCAAACGTGCCGAAGATCAACAAAACGAGCCCCCACAGGGAAAAAAGAAAAATAAGCGATAAGCATTCATGGAAACCAGCTATTTGATTTACGTCATCATCACCCTTCTTTTTTCGGCTTTCTTTTCGGGGATAGAAATTGCTTATATCTCAGCCAACAAGCTCCAGATTGAGCTTCAGAGCAAACAGGGAGCTTTTGCAGGAAAGGTGCTAAGTGGTTTTGTTCAGCAGCCAGGCCAATTTATCGGGACCACTCTGATGGGAAATACCATTTCCTTAGTCCTTTATGGTATTTTCATGGCTTTTCTATTGGAGCCTCCCCTCGCAGCATGGCTTCCGGAAGGGTTCAATCAACAAGCAGTCATTTTGATTTTGCAAACAGTGATTTCTACCATCATTGTTTTGGTGACAGCTGAGTTTTTACCAAAAAGCCTCTTCATGCTCAATCCCAACAGCATGCTTACCATTTTTGCACTGCCCATTTTTATCATTTATTACCTGATGTATCCGGTAGTCTGGGCAGTGGTGGGACTTTCACGATTTTTTATTACAATAATCCTAGGGCTCGAATACAGCGAAGACAAGCCGGTTTTTACCGTCACAGACCTGAATAGTTTTATCCAAAACCATCTGCAGCAAAACAAATCCGAAGGAAATCCAGAAATCGACACCAAGATTTTTGACAATGCGGTGGAGTTTAAAACCATCCGGGTCAGGGAGTGTATGATACCAAGAACGGACATTGTCGCAGTGGAAGTGGAGGATAATATCGAGGAACTCAAAGAAGTCTTTGCAGAAAGCGGACACTCGAAAATCATCGTGTATCGGGATACGATCGATGATGTAATCGGGTATTGTCATCAGCTGGAGCTTTTCAAAAAGCCCAAAACCATTGAGGAAATTCTCACCCCAATCATCATTGTCCCAGAATCAGCACTTGCCAATGAACTGCTGATCCAATTTATCCAAGAGCGAAAAAGTCTCGCTTTGGTCGTAGATGAGTTTGGTGGTACGAGTGGGATCGTCTCGATGGAAGATATTATCGAAGAGATTTTTGGAGAGATTGAGGATGAGTATGACAGCGACGATCTGATCGAGCAGAAAATTTCTGAGCACGAATTTCTCCTGAGCGCCCGACATGAAATTGATTATCTGAATGATAAATACGGATGGGAATTGCCTCTTGGAGACTATGAGACCCTATCCGGCTTGATTCTTTCCTACACAGAGAACCTTCCTAAGAAAGGGGAATCCATCATCATCGGGCCTTACACGTTCGCTGTTGTATCTAAGCAAGAGCACCGAATCGATTCACTTCGCCTGAAAATCAACCCCTCGGCAAATTTTTAGATAAGGCTTTGATTCAGAATATATTTTGAAATTCGTTCGCAATGCCGTTATTTTGCGTCTCTTCTAAAAAAGTGTACTAAAACTAATGGCATTAATTAAAGAAATAAGACAGCGGACTGGTCTCGCTATCGGCGTAATCGCGGGCGGGTTGATTCTATTCCTTTTGGGCGGGGATTTACTAAGCCCAAACTCCAGCCTTCTCGGAAACAATAATCCTGTCGTCGGGGAAATCGCCGGAGAAGATATCACCTACCAAGAGTATGTAGACAAGGTGGAGGAGTTTCGAATAGCCTATCAACAGCGAACCGGTCAAGCTCCATCTGAAGTAGAAATGTTTTCTGTGCGTGAACAGGCCTGGCAAGCCATGATTGTAGACAAAGTTTTTAAAGAAGAATATGAAAAACTTGGTCTGACCATTTCTCCAGAAGAATTGGTCGATATGGTACAAGGAAAAAATATCGTCCCTGAGCTTCGTCAACAATTGGTCAATCCAGAGACTGGTCAATTCGACAAAACACAGCTCATCAGCTTCCTCCAGTCTTTAGAAACGGCAGATCCTGCTCAGCAGGCATTTTGGGCACAGCAAGAGCAACTTTTCGCAGACTCTCGTCTTCGTATCAAATACGATAATCTTCTTGGGACTTCCGAATACGCAACTTCAGTAGAAGGCAAAATGGAATACAAAGCAGCAAATACCATTGCTGAGGCTTCCGTTCTTATGGTTCCTTACTATGCTATTCCTGATTCAGCGGTAAGCGTAAGCGAAGCCGAAATGCAAACCTACCTTTCTGAAAACAAGGAGAAGTTTCAGACTGGAAATACCGCCAATATCGAATACGTGAATTTCTCCATACTACCAAGTGCTGCTGATTCAGCAGAGGTGATTGAGGAAATCACCCAATTGACAGAGGAACTTCGCAACAGCGATCAGGATTCTGTTTTTGTAAACAGAAATTCAGATAACCGTCCGGCATTCTACACTTTCCGTCCGGGAGATGAATTTCCTCAGGATATCACCAGAAACACCGACGAGTTTGTAGAAGGAGTAACTTACGGTCCTTTTGTGACAGCCAATTCTACTTACATCAGTTTCAAGGTCACCAAGAAGTACGAAGGTACTCCAAGAATGAGAGCATCTCACATCCTTTTCAGTACAGAAGGAATGGATGAAGCAGCCAAAGCAGATATCAAATCACAGGCGGAAGAGGTTCTACAGGACTTGAAAGAAGGCGGCGACTTTGCGGCCGCGGCAAGAACCTACGGTCAGGATGGTACAGCTCAGGAGGGCGGAGACCTAGGATGGTTTGCCAAAGAAGAGTTTGTAGAAGAATTTGCTGACGCAACCTATGCTCGAAGATCTACTGGCTTGATGCCAAATCTAGTTGAGACTGAATATGGCTTCCACATCATCGAGGTGACTGAGTTGCCTAAATCTGACTACACATCTATCGCAGTCCTCCAAAAAGAATTGATCGCCTCGGATGCTACCCGCAATGAAGCATTCAGAAATGCAGATGCTTTCGCAGCAGAGTCTGGAAATAGAAATGAATTTTCTGAAAACGCAATTGATCAAAACTACCGCGTACTTCAGGCAAATAATGTAGATGCAGGTGCACGAAACCTTAATAACCTGCAGAATGCACGTGAAATCATCCGATGGGCTTTCGCAGAAGCTTCAAAAGGTGAAGTATCTCCTGTCTTTGAGCTAGATAATGCCTACATCGTAGCTTCCCTAGTAAGCAAGAAAGAGGAAGGCGACGCAGAACTTGCTGATGTAAGAGATCAAGTAGAAGGCCAGGTAAGAAATGACAAAAAAGCAGCTTTGATCAAAGAAGCACTTGCAGGAAAGTCTACCTTAGAAGAAATGAAGGCCATCTATGGAGATGATGCTTCACTAAATGATATTCCTGATCTGAAGCTTAGTTCTTCTACAATTCCGGGAATAGGATTTGCACCAAAGGCAGTAGGAGCGATCTTCGGGCTTTCCGAAGGACAGCTTACCGAGCCAATCCAAGAGGATATCGGAGTCTTGGTAGGAAAGCTTAATTCCATTACCCCGGCTGCCGAAATCGCTGACTACACAGCATATCAATCACAGCTAGCACAAAGCGGAGCACAACGAGTAAGCTATCAAGTGATGAAGGCTCTCGAAGAACTCGCCGATGTGAAAGACTATCGATATAAATTCTTCTAAGAATCAAAACGGGAACCCATGTCGATCGACATGGGTTTCTTTTTGAGTAAAGATTCAGAAAGGAATACAATGCAAAAGCCATTTAACAAAACCAACTTCAAAGAGAAACTAGAAGCGCATGGGGATTTTCCTATGTTGTATATGTTTAAATTCATCGTGCCTAATGGGCAGGAATCAGAAGTAGCTGCGATTTTTCCAAAAAATGAACTAACAATCAAGCCTAGTTCAGGAGGAAAATACATCAGTACCACCATTCAGATGATGGTTCAAAGCGCTGATGAAGTCATCAGCTACTATGAAAAAGCCTCGAATATAGAGGGAGTAATTTCACTTTAATCCGGATTATGCATTAGAATCTGTAGTAGCCTGTCCCGTCCCGATTGATCGGGATACGGGAAGAGTTCAAACCGCAATAAAATCAATCCGCCTGAGGCGGAGAATGAGGCATCCCGAGTGCTCGGGACGGTGATTGAGCTAAATGCAGCAACGCGGTTGATTTTAAAGTGGTTTGGGCACGTAATAAGAAATCTAATGTATATTTCGGATTTAACCCAAAATCAGATGTGGAAAGAAGAAAATAACCGACTCAAGCGAACATTCAAATTCAATGATTTTCAAGAGGCATTTGCCTTCATGACCCGAGTGGCATTTTTGGCGGAAACACAACAGCACCATCCCAACTGGAGCAATGTGTACAATACCGTAGAAATCGAGCTGACTACGCATGATGAAGGAAATACGATCACAGAGAAAGATCGAAAATTGGCTAAGGCAATTGATGCTATCCTAGGATGAACGAGTCGAAGACGGTCAGTCTTTATTTAGTACCTACACCTATTGGCAACTTGAAGGATATCACCCTTCGTGCTCTTGAGATTCTCAAGTCCGTAGACGTGATTCTAGCAGAAGACACGCGTACTACCGGGCAGCTTCTCAAGCATTTGGAAATCTCCAACAATCTTCAGTCCTACCACATATTCAACGAGCATAAGGCAGTCGAAAAATTGGTGGAACGGATGAGGAAAGGGGAAATCTTTGCCTTAGTTTCCGATGCAGGTACTCCGGGGATTTCTGATCCGGGCTTTCTATTGGCCCGAGAGGTCATAGCAGCAGACCTAGAGCTACAAAGCTTACCGGGTGCGACCGCCTTTGTACCTGCCTTGGTCAATTCAGGACTACCCAATGACCGCTTTGTATTTGAAGGATTTCTTCCTCATAAAAAAGGCCGGAAAACCCGAATTGATGCCTTGATGGAAGAAAGTCGCACCATGATTTTTTATGAGTCTCCCCATCGATTGATCAAAACTTTGGAGCAGCTTGCAGAAGCTTTTGGTGGGGATCGTCAAGCTTGTGTATCCCGCGAGCTGACCAAACTCCATGAGGAAAATGTCAGAGGTAGCCTCGATGAACTCATCGAATATTATCAGACAAATATCCTCAAAGGGGAAATCGTCCTGACCGTAGCA